>JAYTWP010000358.1:0-4013 GCA_043743395.1 Actinomycetota bacterium
GGCGGGGCCCGACAGTTCGGCCGTGATCTGTCCGAGATGAATCGCGTTCTTCACGATTTACGGACGCGCATCTTCATGGTTGGCAGCGTGGCCGTTGCCCTGGCAGCGATTGCCGGCTGGCTTGCGGCTCGTGGTCTCACGCGGTCGCTCAGCGCACTGACCGAAGCGGCCAGTGAAGTGTCCTCCACCGGACGGCTCGATATCGATGTCAAGACCGGGGGCCGTGACGAGGTCGGCCGGCTCGGTGCAGCCTTCTCATCGATGCTTGGTGCACTCAATCGATCGCGGGAGGACCAGCGCCGGCTTGTTCAGGATGCCGGTCACGAACTACGCACTCCCCTGACGAGCCTTCGGACCAATGTCGATGTGCTCCGTCGCCACGGCGACTTGCCCGCCGACATGAAGGCGAAGGTCCTTGATGATCTCGACATCGAAGTTGCCGAACTGTCGGCGTTGGTGGAGGAAGTGGTTGCGGTTGGATCTGGTCGTAACGCAGACGAACCGATCACCGATGTCTCGCTTGCCGATGTGGTCGAGTCAGCCGTCGGTCGTGTGAGCCGGCGTACCGGGCGCACGATCGACATCGCGGCTGACACCTCAAGTGTGATGGCGCAGCGGTCAGCCATCGAACGCGCGATTACCAATCTGCTCGACAACGCCGCCAAGTTCGATCAAAGTGATCAACCGATTTTGATCACAGTCGAGGATGGTCGCGTCGCAGTCCGCGACCATGGTGCAGGCATCGCCCCTGACGACCTCGATCAGGTCTTCGACCGGTTCTATCGTGCTGTCAACTCCCGGTCGCAGCCAGGTTCGGGCCTTGGGTTGTCCATCGTGACTGAGGTTGCGCTCGCGCATGGCGGCACGACCTTTGCCGAAAACCACCCAGATGGTGGTGCAATCGTGGGTTTCACGTTGCCCGATATCGAGCACGATCCTCTCACCTGACTCTCACCTGAGCGCGAAGAGCCTCATACGTTCGGGTCGCACACTATGAACATCGAAACAACCACATCGGATCCCCCTTGCGAATGTTCGGTACCTATCAACAAGGAGCAAATGAAATGAAGCAGAAGAGACTGGCAATCGCCGGAATGACCGGAGCACTCCTCATTGGTGCCGGCACTGGTGTTGTCCTCAACCTCCCCAACAGCGCCGGGGCAAGCGGCAGCAGCGCCGCTGCTGCTGTGACGACCACCACGCCCGGCGACCCCGCTGCGCCGATCAACCCAGGTGATGCTGGCGTCGGCGATCACACGCCAGGTCAATTCCTCAAGGATTCCTTGGCGACGTTGGTCACCAAGGGCACGATCACCCAAGCTCAGGCCGACGAGATCGTGACCGCCATCGAAGCCAACCGCCCTGCGATGGGCGCTGGCCGTGGCGACGGTGACGGAGATCGCGGTATGGGCGGTCACCCAGGCGGTCCCGGCATGGGCGGTCGCCCCGGTGGACCCGGAATGGGCGGTCGTCACGGTGGGCCTGGACTCGATGCAGCAGCAACGGCGCTAGGCATGACCAAGGATGAGCTTCGTACCGAACTCGAAGGTGGCAAGACCATCGCCGAGGTCGCAACGGCCAAGGGCGTCGACGTACAGAAGGTCATCGATGCCTTGGTTGCAGAAGCCAAGTCACGGATCACCGACATGGTGAACGGTGTGAAGCCTGCGCCACCCGCAGACGCACCAGCGCCAGCAGCCGGCGATAGTGGCTCGACCTCCAACGGCTGAGCAATCACTGACTGAATGGCTGGTCGCTGAGCGACCGGTCACCGACAACTGAGATCCTCCCCAAGGAACCGGAGTTCGTTGTGCATCCCCCGCACAACGAACTCCGGGTTGTCTTTTGGGCGTATTATCGGGCCCATGACCAAACCTGTCGCAGTCGTCACGGGCGCGAATTCCGGCATTGGACGCGCCACTGCCATTCATCTCGCCAAGCACGACTACACCGTGTACGGCACCGTGCGCAGCCTCACGAAGGCAACCAAGCTGCTCGCCATGGCCGAAGATCACGGTGCCGCGCTGCGCTTGGTCGAACTCGACATCGGCTCCGACGATTCGGTACGCGATGGCTTGGCGCAGGTGCTCACCGAGGCTGGGCGCGTTGATGTATTGGTCAACAACGCGGGTGTTGGCGGCAACGCCGTTGCTGAAGAATGCCCACCGTCGATGTACCTCGATGTCATGAACACAAATCTGTGCGGCGCGGTGCGTTGCATTCAGGCGGTGCTGCCGCAGATGCGTAATCGGGGGAGTGGTTGCATCATCAACATCACCTCGATTGCAGGTCGAGTAGCGGCATTGGCGCAGTCGCCGTACGTCACCTCGAAATGGGCACTTGAGGGATTGTCCGAGGGTCTCGCCCAGGAACTCGCACCGTTCGGGATCCGAGTCGCCGTGATCCAGCCAGGTGTAACCAAGTCGGCGATCTTTGCTAAGAACGTCGATGCTCCCAACCAGAGCGGTGCGTACGATCCGCATTACCGGCGTCTGTTTCAGTTCTACGCAACGGGGATGGCTAACGCCACCGATCCGTTCGAGGTGGGCGCTCTGATTCATCACGCGATCACCACAGACACGCCGCAGTTGCGTTATCCGTGTAGTTGGGGCGGACCCGAGCTCATCGAAGGTCGGGCACGGATGACCGACGCCGAATGGATCGAGATGGGCCGCCACGAGGACGACGCCGCGTACTACGCCGAGTTCAAGTCAGCGTTCGGTCTCGACCTGTCATAACGCCGATGAGCTTGTCGACCAACACCGTGCAGCGACGTCTGGTCACTGTGCCGCTGCTCTTCATTGCAGCGGTGCTCCTCACGGTAGTGAGCCCGCTGTGGTTGCTGCTGGGGTTGGTTGCCGACACGGTGCGTCTCGAGTTTCGGTACCCGTTGGTTCGTCTGTTCGCGTTCGGTCTGTGCTGGGCATGGCTCGAGACCGCAGGTGTACTGACCGCGTTCGGGCTGTGGGCGACCGGTCAAGGCGGTAACAAACCCTTTCACTACGCCTTGCAGCGGTGGTGGGCAACGAACCTGCTTGCGTCACTCGGCACGACGTGCGGCATTCGTATCGAGACAGCGGACAGCCAGGTGTTTGTCCCTGGTCCGACCATTTTGTTCGTCCGTCACGCGAGCTTGGCTGATTCGTTGGTGTCTGCGTACGTCATCACCAAGCTGGCGCGACTGCGTCCCCATTACGTCCTCAAACGCGAGCTCCTCTCGGACCCCTGTCTCGACATCGTTGGGCAACGCGTCCCCAACTATTTCCTCGATCGAGGTGCCAACGATTCCGCCCCGGAACTCGCAGCCATCGAACGGTTGGCCAGCGGCCTTGGCTCCGAGGATGTCGGCATCATCTTTCCGGAGGGCACGCGTGCGAATCCGACCAAGCGCGTTAGCGCCCTCGCGAAGATCGAGCAACGAGACCCTGGCCGGGCCGCTCGACTCGCGACGATGACACATCTCTTGCCGCCGCGCCCAAGTGGCGCGATGGCGATGGTGCGCGGTGCACCGACGGCAGATGTGGTGCTTGCGTGGCACGTTGGTTTCGAGGGTCTCGACACGTTCGGTGGCATCCTCAAGGCGTTGGGTCGCGCGTTCGAACCGATTCGTTTTGTTGCCCGTCGCGTCCCGAACGCAGAGGTGCCTCGTGGCGGGGACTTTGCGAACTGGCTCGATGAGCAATGGTTGCGAATGGACAATGAAGTCGACGTCGCGCTCGCGGCCCGCACGACGAAGGAGCACTCATGAATCACGCATTGTTGTACTCGGCGATCGCGATAGTGGCACTGATGTTGTGCACCTGGACGCTGAGCGTCCTCCTCAAGAATGCATCCATCGTCGACATCGTGTGGGGGCTCGGTTTCGTGATGGTGGCGTGGGTCGTGCGCTTGACCACCGACGGAAACAATGCGCGCCAATGGTTACTCGTCGCGATGGTAACGGTGTGGGGACTTCGCCTCGGTGGCTATCTGTTCTGGCGCAATCACGGCAAGGGCGAGGATTTCCGTTATCG
>JAYTWP010000359.1:0-1559 GCA_043743395.1 Actinomycetota bacterium
CTCGACGGGCTGTCGGTCTACACCTCTTTGGAGCAATGCGAGGAGATGCTCGAGTTCGACCAAAGCGGCGAAGGCATGGACGCGAACTTCGAACGCCTCGACGAACTCATCGGCTCTCTATAGACCTGTCGCGTCGCGACGTTCATGATCGGTGTCAATCAACAGCGCACGCACGGCGCTGTGTCAGCTGAGTTCGCGAACCTTGACAGTGTCGACGTGCTGTTGGAAGTTCACAGCCTTGCCGCCCTCGATGGTCCAGACATGGACCATCTTCACCACGGCGGGCTCTCCGGAGCTCTTTCGCTTCCAGTTGTAGTTGCCGAGTGCCACGACTGTGTCACCCTCGGCCACGAACTGGTCGGGCACCGCTGCAAATTCTTCGCCAATCTCGCCGAGCCGCATGAACACGCCTTCAAGCACTGCTTGAGGGCCGACATATGTACCAGCGAGTGGAAATCCGTCGGCTTCGGACCACTGGATGTCGTCGGCCATGGCACCGAGGACGGCGGGCACGTCACCATGCGCGAAGCTCTCATAGAGACCTTCGACGATTTCTTTGTTCGTAGCCATCTCAAGGCCCTCCCGTGTCGGCCCGATGGCCAACCTGTCGAGTATTACACGCGCTCGCTGTCGCGGTCCGTATTGACCGACCGAGCGGAGGGAAAGGCCGCTCTCGAGTGCCGGCCAGCAGTACGTTGCTGGGTTTCTGTGTGTCGATTTCGGGTGTCTCGTGCGGCACCACGCGACAGTCGTAGCTCGGTGCTGCAGGCTCGGTGCGAGCAGGTTCTGGGCGTTTTGGCTAGCGTCCGGAGGTCGATCGTTCCAACGATACGATCCGAACGGTAGAACTTCCGGTGGGCAGCGGTTCAGGAATCGGGCAACGTGCTCGGTCTCCTCTCGAGGGTCGGGTCACTCGGGTGTGTGGCAGACGGCCTCGACATTGTTCCCGTCGGGATCACGTACGAAGGCGCCGTAGTAGTTCGGGTGGTACCCGGGCCAGACGCGAGGCTCGTGCAACACTTCGGCGCCCATGCGTACGGCCTCCGCGAAGAAGGTGTCGACCGCCGACCGGCTGGGGGCAGTGAACGCCAAGTGCGACTCGCGAAAGCCATCACCCGTTTGGTGAGGTCCGATCCAGAAATCGGGCATCGGCGGAATGCCGAAGCCGATGACCGGGCCGAAGTCCATGACACGCCTACCGCCGAGCGGTGCCAGGATCGTGTCGTAGAAGGCGGCGCTGGCGTTCGTGTCGGAGCACTGGATCGAGACGTGGTCAAGCATGTCCTCATTGTGCACCGCCCGTGTTCGTCGGCTGTACTGCTGATCCAGAGCGGGCAACGAACTCCGCATACTCTGACGCGCGGTCTGCATACAGTCAGATCGAGAGCAACGCATCAAGTCGTTTGGTGATCGGCCACGCGCCAGAAGACGTGTTCGAGATCACGGTGTGGGTGAGATCGCGATGTGGCTCGTGCACGCTCCGGAACGAAACGCCCGCGTCATATCCCTCGAGCATCACTGCGCTGCGCGACTCATGTAGCCAGAATCCGAGGCCGTAT
>JAYTWP010000360.1:0-5969 GCA_043743395.1 Actinomycetota bacterium
CGCGCCTGCTCGACCTGATGAAGGCGAGGAACTTCAACGCGACGTTGTTTGCGATTGGGTCGTGGCTCACAGCCAACCCGTCTCTCGGCCATCGCGTGGTTGCCGACGGCCACGAGCTTGCAAACCACACGTTGAACCACAAGAACATGGGCAGTCTGTCTCGTTCGCAGCTCTTCGACGAGATCGCGGGTGGCGGCCAGGCCTTGGTGCCGTTCATCGGTTCCATCGGAAAGTGGTTCCGCCCGTCTGGCACCGATGTGCCCAGCCAGTTGATCCTCGATGAAGCGGGCCGTGCCGGATATGCGGTGTCAGTTGGGTACGACGTCGATTCGCGAGATTTCAAAGAGCCAGGCGCGAAGGCAGTCATTGCCAAGGTCAATGCCGAGGTTCACGCCGGAGCGATTGTCAGCCTGCATTTTGGTCACACCGACACGATCAAAGCATTGCCAGCCATTCTCGATCGTCTCAGCGAACTCGGTCTCACTCAGACCACAGTCAGTTCGCTGCTCGCCTGAGTCGGGTGTCAGTGCACGCTGCATTCTTGCGGAATGACGAGTAACGGCAGCGGATTCACTGCGGCGCCACCATTCGGATGGATCTCGAAATGAAGGTGGTAGTTGCCAGGTCCCGCGTTTCCGGTATCGCCGACGTAGCCGATGACTTGTCCTCGCTGGACAACTGACCCCTTCGTCAAACCTGGCGCGAACGCCGAGAGGTGTGCGTACACGTAGTACGTGCCGGTGCTTGTGGACAACGACCATAAGTTGCCCGAGAGGCTTGCGCCGATACTGCCGCTGCCGACAATCGCCTGTTGGGTGAGGGTTCCGTCGACTGCCGCGTAGACCTCTTGTCCGAGCGTCGCGAGCATGTCGCTGCCCTCGTGGAATCGTCCACCGGATCGTGGGTCACCGAAGTCGTCGAGGATGTAGCACAGCGGCGTTGTCTGCATCGGGAAGACTGGTACATGATCGAGACGCAGTCGTCTGGCTGGCGAGAGCGCAACGACGGGGCTGTCGAGGACGGAGGCCGCCGAGACGGCGCTCGGTGTCAATGCGGCTGGTTGAAGGACTGTGGGCGTCAGGGCAGATACCGAGCGGCCACTGGATACGGAGGCGGCGATCACCATCGCGGCGATGGCGACGGACGCGACGCGAATGTAGGAATGTGTTGGTGGCATTGCAGCACCCCATGGATCGACTCAGTTGATCCCATCCGCGTCCGCGAGGTTAAACCACTGTCAACGCAAACGCATAGCGGCGCTGACCGCCCGATACGTCAGCTCAGCAGCGTTTTGGAGAACATCTCGGCCTCGCGCTCGTGGACAGAGCGGTTGACCCGCTGGCGTTCGAGCACCTGTGCCAGCGTGGTGAGTGACTGCTCGATCGGATGCTCGGCGAAGAAGCCTTGGACATCGGCAACAACCGATGGAGCGTTGAGCATCTTGACCGGATCGATCATTCGAACGATTGAGTTATTCGGGAATCGCTCGTTCGCCAGTTCCCAGTTCTTGCGCACGTTGGTCCATGCCAGTGCACCTTGTGAGCGGTTGGCGATACAGCGAGCTAACAGGAACGGCGCATTCTGAGCTCGAACTTCGCCGCCAAGGGCGAAGTCGCATGTTTGTTGGATGAGTTCGGCACTGTCGAACTCGGCGAGGGCGTACAAGTTGCGCAACTGTTCTTGGGGAGTTGAAGCATTTCTGAACCCGTCGACGAAGCGATCGAAGTCGTGCCGATCGCCTGTGGACGCGACGACGATCGTTGACGCTGCCAGGATCTCCGGATCCACGGTGGAATGGTCGCTGTCGAGCAACACGCGGCAACGTCGACGCACCTCGGGGTCGGCGCCGAGCACCGCGCAGTTCGTAATCAGCAGTCCACGTAGTTCTGACTGCAGGCCGCTTTCGCCGGGGACTTGTGTCCAACCGAGTTCGGCGAGCGCCGGTGACAACAGCGCTCGCACCCGAGTCTGGAAGGGAACGAGTGCCGGACCGTCGATGAGCCGGTAGAGGTGGCGCAGCGCCGCGATGATGGCTTGCCAGACGGCATGTTCGCGTTCACCCGAGAAGGCCTCGAGGAACTCGAGCAGACCCGATGCGGGAAGGCGACCCGCAACGCTTGCCGCACTTGCGTCATCGACGAGGTTGTATCGCTCGACGGTGTTCAAGGTGGCCAATGCGCTGGTGCCGATACGTCGGCGGAGTTCGTCCGCGTATGCCACGCGGAAGAAGCCGTGACCTCCGGCATTAACAACGATTGGTGCAGTGGTATTTGTGAGCGGAAGTCGGGCCTCGTCGGAGTCGAGGAGCACGATGTGAGTGTCGTCGCCGACACGCACGGCCACCGGCGTGATGAAGATGGTTGGATCAGTGGCCTCGGGACTGAAACTGAAACGTTGCTGGCGAAGGATCAGTTCGTTGTCAACCAACGATGCAGTCACCAGCGGATACCCGGCCTGCCAGATCCAACTGTCCATCATGTCGCGAACAGGCTCGCTACCGCCGTCGGCCGCGGTGACCGCTTCGATGCTGTCCCAGAGATCACTCGTTTCCGTGTTCGCGTACGAGTGCGCGGCCAGATAGTGATTGACCCCCAGCCGGAAGCGTTCCTCTCCGAGGTATTGCTGCAACATGCGCAGGAGGGCGCCGCCTTTTTGGTAGGTGAGGACGTCGAACATGCCATCACAATCAGACGGAGCGTGGACCTCGAACTCCACTGTGCGCGTGCTCTCGAGCGAATCGACGTCGAATGCCTCTGTGCGTTCGAGACTGAAGTTGGTCCACCGTTTCCACTGCGGACGGAAGACCTCGACCGCCATCACCTCCATGAACGTTGCGAAGGCTTCGTTCAGCCAGATGCCGTTCCACCAACGCATCGTGACGAGATCTCCGAACCACATGTGGGCGAGTTCGTGACTCACAACGTCGGCAACGCGCTGCTGCTCGGCCAGCGTGCTGGTTTCAGGGTCGAGCAGCAGCAACGCCTCGCGATAGGTGATGCATCCGAGGTTCTCCATCGCGCCAGCGGCAAAGTCGGGCACGGCGATCATGTCGACCTTCTTGCCGGGGTACGCAATCCCGTAATAACCCTGGAACCACTCTAAGGCAACCGCCCCGACGTCGAGCGCAAGACCGGTGAGATGGCTCTTGCCGGGCACATGTACGACGCGTAGAGGAGTGCCGAGCACGTCCACAGGCTCGGTCGCGTCGAGTCTGCCAACGATGACAGCGACGAGGTATGTACTCATCGGGATTGTGTCGTCGAACGTGATTGCCCAACGGCCACTCGGAAGTTGGGCGCGTGCGATCTCGGGTCCGTTGGACACTGCCATCAGTGCCTCATCCACGATCAAGGTGATACCGAACGTGGCCTTGAAGTCCGGCTCATCGAAACACGGAAAGACGCGACGACAATCGGTGGACTGCATCTGCGAGCTGGCAATGACATGCTCGACACCTGAGTCGTCGGTGTAGGTGCTGCGATAGAAACCCCGCAGCTTGTCATTGAGAATGCCTTCGAATTCGATTTCGATGCGCGCCGTGCCCTGCTCGACCGGTGCTTGGATGAGCAGTCGCTGAGTTCCTGCTTCGAGCGTAAATGAGGCGGCGCGGTCGTCGATCAGCACAGAACCAATGTTCAGCTCGATCGCGTTCAACATGATGCAGTTCGTCGGCTCGACGACATCGACGTCGATGCAGACCCGGCCGCGAAATGATGCCTGAAGCAGCTCGGGTTCCAGGGTGACGGCGTAGCGGCGTGGCACCACGGCCCGCGGTAGGCGATAGGGGTCGAGATTCACGTCAGCGAGACTACCGCGCGCCGTTATCACCAGGTACCAAGCCCGCGAACGAGGAACTGGGGCGCTAGCGTCAGATGCCGTGCCAGCGTCAGAGCGAGACTTCGCCGCCTTCGATGTGGTCGGTATCGGTAATGCCCTTGTCGACGTCATTGCCCACGCCGATGACTCGTTCATCCACACCGAGAAGCTGGTCAAGGGCTCGATGACATTGGTCGAGACTGAGCGCGCCGCATCGCTCTATAGGGCATTGGGATCAGCAGTTGAAATGAGCGGTGGCTCGGCGGCCAATACCATGTGCGGTGTCGCGTCGTTCGGTGGACGGGCGGCCTATATCGGCAAGGTGGGTGACGACGAACTCGGCCAAGTGTTCGGCCACGACCTGCGTGCCGTCGGCGTCGCGTTCCGCCCAGGAGCACCCGCAGCCGATATGCCAACCGGCAGCTGCATCATCGTGGTCACGCCCGATGCCCAACGCACGATGAACACGCACCTCGGCATTTCGTCGATGTTGTGCCCGCCGGACATCGACTTCGAAACGGTTGCCGCCGGGCGGGTGCTGTACATGGAGGGCTACCTATTCGATCGCCCGGAGGCCAAGGCGGCGTTCCGGTACGCCTCGCAGGTTGCCCACGAGCATCACCGGATGGTGTCGCTCACGCTCAGCGATTCGTTCTGCGTCGATCGCCATCGTGACGACTTTCTGTCTCTGGTCTCTGACGAGATCGACATTCTGTTCGGCAACGAAGAAGAGTTGCTGTCGTTGTACCAAGTTGAGTCGTTCGATGCCGCAGTCGCCGCCGTTCGCGCCGACTGCCACATGGCCGCGATCACGCGCGGCCCGAGCGGTTCGGTCATTATCACGCCTGACGATGTCATCGAAGTCAAAGCCGAGCCGGTCGAACTCGTGCTCGACACAACCGGCGCCGGCGACCTGTTTGCATCCGGCTTTCTCTTCGGGTTTACGAACGGCTTCGACCTCGACGAGTGTGGCCGGCTCGGGTCGATCGCTGCTGCCGAAGTGATCTCCCACGTCGGGCCTCGGCCGCTCGTCGATCTGCACAAGTTGGTCTGATGTCGTCCGACCTGGTTCTCGACCGAGCACAGGCGTGGCTCGCGGCGGAGCCCGACGACGACATTCGTGATGAACTCACGGCGCTGATCGCGGGGCCGCGTGCTGAACTGATTGCCCGTTTCGATGGTCGGTTGCAGTTCGGCACTGCCGGCCTACGCGGTGAGGTGGGCGCTGGGCCACTGCGCATGAACCGATTGGTGGTTCGTCAGGCCGCGGCTGGGCTCGCCCGCTACGTGCTGCAGCAATGGCCCGACGCGGCGGCACGTGGCATCATCATCGGTTTCGATGCGCGCCGCAAGAGCGACCTCTTTGCGCTTGATACGGCCAGGGCTGTGGCTGCCGCAGGCATTCGCGCGCTCGCCTTGCCAGCGCCGCTGCCGACTCCGGTGCTTGCGTGGAACATCACCGAGTACAACGCGATCGCCGGTGTGATGGTGACAGCGAGCCATAATCCCGCAATCGACAACGGGTACAAGGTGTACTTGGGCGACGGCGCCCAGATCGTGGCGCCTCACGATTCAGCGATTGCCGACCACATCGATGCGTTCGATCCGTGTGGGGTCGTGCTCGCCGCGTTGGACGATCCCCTTATCGAACGCCTCGATGACTCGCCTCAAACGCGCTATCTCATGTCTGTCCCGGCGGTTCGGTTCAGACCTGAACTCGCGGGTGTCCCGGTGGCGTACACCGCCATGCACGGCGTCGGTGGGGCCACCCTCCTGCGCGCGTTCGAAACGGCCGGATTGCCACAACCGTTCGTCGTCGAGACGCAGCAACAGCCCGATCCCGCTTTCCCGACGGTTTCGTTCCCGAACCCCGAAGAGCCGGGGGCGATGGATCTTCTACTCGAAACAGCTGCTGGCTCACACGCGTTGTTAGCCCTCGCGAACGACCCCGATGCGGACCGGCTCGGCGCAGCGATCCCGACTCCACATGGTGGATGGCGCCGTCTGACTGGCGACGAAGTCGGCTGGCTGCTTGCCGATCACATTCTCAGTAACACCGCCGGAAGCGATCGGCTCGTGATCACCACCTTGGTCTCGTCGTCTCTCTTGTCGCGGATGGCGCAAGCACATGGTGTGCACTTCAGGGAGACCTA
>JAYTWP010000361.1:0-5127 GCA_043743395.1 Actinomycetota bacterium
ACTGTTCGAGGTGATGGTGACGTTGTCGTTCGCGGTGATCTTGGGATCGCTGTTGCGGCTGAGGGCGTAGCCGCCCACGACGCTGACAACTGCTGCGACGCCAAGCGAGCCAAAAAGCACACCACGGTTGACAGCCATTTGTTCAGGCTAGCGATCGAGATGTGCCACTTACCGTCGCGGAAGTGGATCGGTGAACGCGCCCCAGAACGGGGAGTCCACCGATCCATCCCGCCTTGGTGGCGGACCGAGGGTCGCTCATCACCAGAACCTGGGGCCTTTCCGGCGCCTGCGTCGGGGGAGCGCAGGCGCCAGAACTTGGCACGACAGGGTGGCGGGCGTTGCCTCGGGCCGGGTCACGCCGTATGGGGTTTACGGCGAGCAGGTCCGGCGCGGGCAGCCGTTAGGCAACCCGCACCGGCACGGCAATGGCGTCCTCGTTGATCACGACGAGGGGTCGCGGGTGCTTGGGCGGACGACCGCGGGGTCGCTTGTTGGCGACGATGCGGCCGGTCTCGAGCAATTCGCCACCCCACACGCCCCACGGCTCGGCGCGGTCGAGGGCCGCCTCAAGGCAGGCAACCGACAGTGGGCACTTGCCACAGATGGCCTTGGCTCGAGCCGTCTCGATCGGCTCGTCCGAGAAGAACAAGTGGGTCAATGTACCGTTGCCATCGCGGCAACGTGCCTTGCCCCAATCGAGCGCGGCCGTTGCGACGCCGCTCACTTCTTCGAGCGTGGCGTTGTCGAGTTCGTCATCGCATTCGGTGAAGCTGATGGCGTACATTTCGAATCCTTTCGTGTGTTGTGGCTTGTAGATCGTGGTCAGATTGGTGGAGTGGGTGGGGTTGGTGGGTCGTTTGGAGAAATAAAAAAGGCCGCCGGGTGGATCCCGGCGGCCTCGGAGCGATGTGCTCGACGTTGTGTTACGTCGATCGCTTTCCGAGCCGTCGGGGGGAACGCTTGGTCGTGATATTCATTGCAAAACCGTTGGTCGTACATGGAGACGACGCCGGCTGCCAGCCATAACCAAGCTCGTGCTGAACGCTGGCGCGCGTTACAGCGGCGGCGAAGCCGGCTGCGTGTTGTGCGTGCATCAAGCGGTCCATAACAGGAATCTTTCTTGGTTGATCAGCGGCTCATTGCTTGGCTGATTGTGCTGCATTGGCTCGGCCTTGGGCCGAACAGTCTTTTAGGAAACCACACATCGGAGCGAAACGCAACTCATTTAACGCTGGCAGCGTCACTAAGGTCGCGCGTCAGTAGGCGCCGAGTCGGATCCGGGCCCCCTCGGACGACCCCGGGTCCCTCCGACGACCCCGGGCCACCTCGGACGATCCCGGGTCCCCGTATTTCTGCGTGAGCGTTTTGGTTGACGTCTCGCCTGTTCGCTCACGCAGAGTCTGGGGGCCACATTCCGATAGGTCAGCTGCGGGCTTGGTTGTCCTTGGACACACCTACCGGCGCGCGCTTAGGGGCCTTGGGAATAAAATCAGGGCCTTTGTACCCTAACCACGAGCGCTTTGCCGGACGCATCATTGGTCTGTAAAGGAGCCCTCATGAACGCAAGAATCTTGATTCTCGGCGCGGGCACAGGCGGCACACTCGCCGCCAACAGACTGCAACGTGAATTGAAGGGTGCCCACGCTGATATCACGATCGTCGACCTCGACGGTGCGCACGTGTATCAGCCCGGCCTTTTGTTCGTTCCATTCGGGATGTCGCTCGCACATAAGATTGTTCGTCCCCGCCGACAGCAATTGCGGCGCGGGATCACCTATGTGCAGCAGGCGATTGATCGCGTCGAAATTGATCGCAACACGGTGGTGTTGCACGACGGCGTGGAACTGCCGTACGACGTGCTCATCGTGGCGACCGGAGCCGTTTTGTCACCCGAAGAGACCGAGGGTCTACCTGAAGCCATGTTGATGGACGTCGCCCATCACTTCTACACACTCGCGGGTGCCGAGAACCTACAGTCGGCCCTGGCCCGCTTCGATGGCGGTCGACTCGTGATCAACGTTGTAGACATGCCAATCAAGTGTCCGGTTGCACCTCTGGAGTTCTGCTTCCTCGCCGACTGGCATTTTCAACAACGCGGCATTCGCGATCGAGTCGAGATCACCTACGTCACGCCGTTGGACGCCGCGTTCACCAAGCCCATCGCTTCCAAGACACTGGGCGGCCTTCTTGCGGAGAAGAACATCGGGTTGGTCACGGAGTTCAACACGGGCAGTGTCGATGGGCAAGGCCGCCGACTCGTGTCGTACGACGGTCGTGAGGTTCCATTCGATCTTGCCGTGGTGATCCCCGTACACAGTGGTGCGGCATACATCGCGGGCTCACCGGAACTCGGTGACGAACTGAACTTCGTGCCCACCGATCGTCACACGATGCAGTCGCTGGCACGCCCGAACATCTTCGCGATCGGCGACGCCACAAATCTGCCGGTATCGAAGGCAGGTTCGGTTGCTCACTTCCAAGGTGAGGCGCTTGTCGAGAACGTGCTCCACTTCATTCAGGGCAGGCCACTCACCGGATCCTTTGACGGGCACGCTAACTGTTTCATCGAGTCGGGCTTCGGCAAAGCGATGATGATCGATTTCAACTACGACACCGAACCACTTCCGGGCCGGTTCCCGTTCGCCGGAGGTCTACCGCTTCTCAAGCAGAGCCGGCTCAATCATCTCGGCAAGCTGATGTTCCAGTGGTTCTACTGGCACGGTCTGCTCCCGGGACGTGATGTCCCTGGAATTGGCTCCAACATGCCGAAGTCAGGCAAACGCAAGATCGTCAATACACCCACCGTCGCGGCACCGCCGCTCGAACCCAAACCCGAGGAGAAAGTGTCATGAGCACACAGACCATTGCCGGCGTTCCCGTCGACCTCAACGCTGAAGGCTTCTTCGAGAATCCCGATCAGTGGACGCCAGAAATCGCCGTCGAGCTCGCGCGGGCAGAGGGCATTGATGAACTGTCGGACAAGCATTGGCAAGTCGTTCGGTTCATGCGTCAGGAGTATTTCGCGAAAGGCACCGGCCCCACAGTGCGGATGCTCGGCAAGACCTCGGGCGTGACCGTGAAGGAACTGTACGAGCTCTTCCCGAAGGGCCCCGCCAAGATCGCGGCGCGAGTCGCCGGAATCCCCAAGCCCAAGGGCTGCATCTAACCGCGTCCAAAACATCAGAAAGGGAGGTGTTGCGGTGAGCGACACTATTCAGAGAGAACCAGTGCAGAGTGACCCAGTGCAGAGTGAACCAGTGCAGAGTGAACCGATGTCGACAGAGACGATCAAGAAGGTCTCGATCATTGTTTCGAAGGGATCGCTCGACGGCATTTATCCCGCATTGATCATGGCCAACGGGGCGCGAGCAGAGGGCATCGAGGCCAACTTGTTCTTCACGTTCTTCGGTCTCGATGCAATCCACGCGAAGCGCATTGATCACATCAAGATCTCCACCGTTGGCAATCCAGGACTGCACGTGCCCACGCTCGCCGGCGGTCTGCCCGGCATGTCGGCGCTCGTGACCCACATGATGGAAAAGAAGATGGAGCATCTCGATATCCCACCGATCCACGAATTCATCGAGATGATCAGTGATACCGGTGCAGGGCTGTACGCATGCAAGGCATCCGTTGATCTCTTCGGGTTGAGCAAGGACGATCTCATCTCGCAGGTGCAAGACATCATCACTGTCGGAGAGTTCTACGACAAGGCGGCGGGCGGCCAGATCATCTTCACGTGATGACCTGTTGTGATGGCTAGATTCGGGCGATGACGTCACGCCGTACAACTGGTTTCGCGTTCTTCACCTGCCTTGCCCTCGCAGCGGGCTGCAGTAGCGGAGGCGCGTCATCGCCAGGCAAACCGTCGTCGGTCGCATCTACTGTCGCAGCAGACGTCGTGTCATCGTCATCGGCGACCACGGACTCCACGCCTGCAGCGGACGATCTCCAAGTCGGCGCATCGAGCCGGTCCGTACTTCCCACCGTGGGAGGTACGCGCGATTACGTTTCGAACGCTCCCGGTTGGAGCAACCTCGATCCGTACAACCCGGGCCTCTATGTGCCTGCGTTCGACCAGGGCGCAGTCGATGTCGGCAACGGCAACAACGACGCAGCATGGGTGCACGACGATCTGAAAGCAACGGCCGTCGCCATTCAGCAGGCCGACTCGCTCGTGGTCCTCGTCACCGCCGACGTCTATATGATCTTCGCTGTTGACGCTGCCGAGATCGAGGCGAGAGCACGCAAGGCGCTGCCAGCCAGGTGGCGTGACACCGCCAAGATCATCGTGTCGGCAACGCACAATCATCACGGGCCCGATACCGCATTCAGCGTGAACGACAAGTGGTACGACGCGATGGCCACGCAGACGTCCGCCACCATCAATGAAGCCGTCGCCAACTTGGAGCCGGCCACACTTGCGGTTGCGTCGGGTGAACATCGATTCGGAATGAACGATGCTCGCGACCCCATCGTGATCGATCCGGCACTCAACGTCTTGGTGGCGCGCAGCACTGCGACGAACGACGTCATCGCCACCGTTGTACAGTGGACGAGCCATCCGGAAACAACACTTGGTTTCGAACCGAAGGACCACTTCGACATTAGTGCGGTATGCACGGCGAAGGGCTGGACCGGGGACGACTGCAAAGCCGACGGGCGCTACTTCACGGCCGACTATCCGGGCGTGCTACGTGACGTTGTCAGTAGCAAGATCGGCGGCGAGGTGATGTACTTCAACGGTCCGCTCGGAAGCCAGATCGGTCCGGGTCGAGCACCGACCTGGGTCGTGGATGTCGAGCATCCCGTTGGCAATGGCTGGACCGTGCCAGCCGGCGCCAAGACGCTGCCTGGGACCACGGATTACCTCGGCAAGAGCTTTGCCAAGACCGAAGCGATTGGCACACAACTTGGCCTGCACGTGCTTCAACTCGTGGATGCCGCCAAGCCCGTTGCGGTACCTACCCTGCAGTGGCGTGAGCAACCCTTTTACACCCGCTTGACCAACATCGGGTTTCGAGTCCTGCTCGCCGATGGTGACCTCGGGTGGCAGACGCCGACTGCCTACAACTGCACAATGCCGTTCAGCGACAGCACGTGCGTGTCCGACGGTGGCAAGTCCGT
>JAYTWP010000362.1:0-2985 GCA_043743395.1 Actinomycetota bacterium
GCCACCGTCCCCCAACTCGACGTTGGGTTGTACTGGATCCTCACCGGACTCAACGCAATGCATTTCGGAATCTCATACCACTTGGCCTATGCCGACCCGCGAGGTGCCATCCGTAGCCGGCCGATCGCCTTGTTCGTCGTGCCCGCCGCGTTGATTGCAGCACTCATCGCTCTCGTCGCAGCCTCGATCGTCTCTGGCGAGCACTCCGTGCGCGGACTCACGGGGACGTTGCTGACGCTCGTGTACCTGCTCACTGTGTGGCATTACATCAAGCAGGCATATGGCGTCGCGCGCCTTGGGGCCAGCTACGCACGGATCACGCTGACGGCCACCGAGATCAGAATCCTGCGATATGGGGTGTACCCCCTGTGGTGGACGAGCGTTGTGAGACTCCTCACGCGGGGCGCCCCGATGCGGTTCGTCGGATACCGAGTTGGCGCCTCGTGGTTGCCCCATGTGATGTACGACGTGATGCGAGGAGTAGCCCTCGTGTGCGCTGTTCCGATCGCAATTGTTTTCGTTCAGATTGCCAAGCGCGAGCACCGGATGCCGCCCGCGCTGATGACCGCGCCCTACGCGGCGGCGCTCCTGTGGCTGGGGTTGCCTCTCGCCTACGTCAGCTCAGGATTGGTGCTCGCCGCCTTCCATGCAATGCAGTACATCGCGTGCGCGCGCAGAGCCGAGATCGCAATGGCAGGGCCTGCACTGAAGCTGGACCTGACCCGCTGGTTGGAGGTCTTTGGCGGTGCGGTATGTGGCGGGCTGCTGGTGACGACGTGGATGCCAGGGGCGTTGAATCGTGCGCTGCTCAGCGACGGTAAACCGCTGCTGTTCTCGGCCGCATTCTTCGTGTTCTTGAACTTGCACCACTACATCGTTGACGCCGTGATCTGGCGGTCGAGGGGTGAGCTTGTTCGCGCGATGGTGGCGTGACCGAGCATGCACCACCATCACGCGACTTGGGTTCGTACGGGCAACGCCTGAAAGCCCAAGAGCTCCCACAGATCTGAGCGCAACCGATCTGCTTGCGGAGGACCAAGGCAATTGGCGACGACGACACCCTCGATCATGTCGGACAGCACCGCTGCCCACGGCCGCCCGCGGAGCTTGACCGCGACAACGACGCCGCTGTGATGACGGCGTACCGACCGGTCGACGCCGACAATACGCGGCGGGCAGCGATAGCTGGGGCCGATCAGGCCCCTGCGCTGGGCCTCGCGAGTGAGCGCGCGGGCGGCTTGAGCGAATTCGATGGTGTTGCCCGACTGCATGAGAGCAGCATGACAAATGGGTGCGCGAGAGATCGAGAGAGTGCACCTCGTGACGTCGACTCGGTTGTCGCAGGCGATCGGTAGTGTCGACAAGGTGAGCGACACCCCTGCATCACCCCCCGCACTCACCCCAGCGCAGGACGCAACCCTGGCACTGCTTCGGCGCGGGGGTGAACCCTTGATCTTTAGCGAGCAATTCGTTGCCGAGCTATGCGACGAAGCCAACGAGGCCTTGGCCCACTTCACAGACCGACTCAACGGCAACACCATGTTCGTTACGAAGCACACCTTGGCCGGCGTGTTCGACTGCGAAGCGCACTTTCTCGCACCAGACGACTTCCATTGGACTCCCTCGCGAGCGAAGGGACAGGTTTCGCATCGGGCGATACAACTACTCATCAACTGGCGCGGCGAACCGGTGCCCGCAGATCTGGTCGACGATGCCATGGCTCGTCTCATCAACGAAGAGCGCGGACTCGGTCTGTGGCTCGAGACCCTCGACGCTGCCGACCAAGCCGATCTACGCGCCCAGGCCGGCGACCTTGTCACGAAGTTCATGGAGTGCTTCCCTCCGCTCGACGCAAGGTCCCGCCCCGTCACCGAGTCGAGCACCCAGTGGCCGGTTGATGGCCCGATCCTGCTGCGCGGCCGCTCTGATCTCACGATCGGCAGGCCGGTAGGTCGGGAGAGCCGCAAGCTGATCGTCGACCTCAAGTCGGGTCGCTCGTTACCCCGACATCGTGAGGATCTTCGCTTCTACGCGCTCGTCGAAACGCTCTCGCGCCAGGTTCCCCCGCGAATGCTCGCCAGCTTCTATCTCGACGCAGCGCAGGCAATCACCGAAGATGTCACCGAGGGCGTCCTGCGCACGGCGTTACGCCGCACGCTCGATGGCATCAACACGCTCGTCGAGCTACAGGTCGAGGGGCGACCACCCACCACACATCCCGGCGCATCATGTCGATGGTGCCCGATCGCTCCATCGTGCATGCCCGGCCAGGCGTACCTCAACGAGGGTGACGTCAACGACGATTGACGAGTCCCGCGGCCATCTCCGTCGCGGCGGCCATCGCCATCACGAGATCACGCCATCACGAGATCACGATGACGGGATCGCCGATCGCGAGCCAATTCCATATCTCAACGGAGTCGTCGTACAGAACCCGAATACAACCCGATGACGCGCCGCGTTTGGCTGCGGTGCCCACCGAGTCGAGCGGCTGTACGTATTGTCCATCGGCGTATTTGGGAATCGAGTGAAAGGCGATACGCGCACCGGTGTTCTTGCCGTACGTGAAGGCGACGAAATGAGTCATCGTCGAGTATTTACCCGTGTACATCGAGGACGAGTTGAGATCCTTTGCGTACACCTTGTACGTACCGCGATTGGGTTGCGAATACGCGCTCGTCATCACGAACTTGGAAGTGATGCTGCCGTCGTCGCACAGCCACGCGCGTTGGTGAGCGCGGTCGATGACAGCAGAGTGACCTGACGCAGCACATCCACTCTTTTCTTGCGTCTCGGGCGTGGTGTCAGACGCTGCCGACACGGGTACCGTTTCGAGTGGTTCGTTGATGTCGGTGACGCTGATCGGCGTCGCACCTGATGCGGCAGCAATCGAATCTACGGCGGTGGCTGGTGCCACACCGTTGGACGACGCCTCACCGACGAGAGGTGCCGCGACGCCTCGATCGTCGGCACCTTCGAGCACAC
>JAYTWP010000363.1:0-16336 GCA_043743395.1 Actinomycetota bacterium
CTCATGGGTTGGCCGGCGACGCGACGCCGAGGCTTGTTCCTCGCCCTGACGACATTTGCGTTCAGCGTTGCCGTGAGCCGTTTCGTCTTCGATCAACCTGCCGCGACGAGTGGCGTGACGGTGCACCCTCCAGATGCATTCGGTTCGGACAACAATTTCTACGTTCTCGAATTGGCCTTCCTCGGTCTCGCGTTTCTCATCGTGCACAATCTCCACAAGGGCCGCCTCGGCAGAGCGCTGATTGCGATCCGTGATGATCAAGCCGGCGCGCTGACGTGCGGTGTCGATGTCCGCCGCCTGAAGCTGCTCGTGTTCGCAGCGAGCTCGGCATTGGCTGCGCTCGGCGGCGCATTGCTGGCAATGGGGTCACGTGCATTCGATCCGAGTGCGTTCGATCCGATCCGGGGTCTGATCTGGTTTGCGGCAGTCGTGGTGTTCGGTATCGACAGCGCACCGGGCGCGGTGATCGGAGCAGGAGTGCTGATTGCCATCGACGCCGCCTTGCCAGCTGGCACATCCATACTTGCGATCGGCACGATCGCCCTTGTACTCGGTCACCTTCCCGGCGGCCTGCTCTACTCGGGTCAAGTCTGGATCCAGTCGCTGTGGCATCGTGCAGCACCAACGCACCACGCAAGTACGAGCAAGCACTCGGTGCGCCTCACTCCTGTTGGACAGAAGCTGGCGAGGGCGATCCCACGTGGATCGCAAACAGGACATGTGGCGCCATGAGTCCCGCACTGCAAGCCCACGGAGTGAGCAAGAGTCACGACGGTGCACTCATCGTCGATCACGTCGACCTCGTTGCCGAAGCAGGACAGATCACCGTGATCATCGGACCCAACGGCGCCGGAAAGACCACGCTGTTCAATTGTCTTTCAGGCGTGGACCCCCCTGATGCCGGCTCGGTAATTCACCTCGGACGCGATGTCACCTCGCTTCCGAGTGACGCGTTGGCCCGACGGGGCCTCGCGCGTACCTTCCAACGGTCGTCGGTGTTTCCGACTCTCACAGTCGCCGAGAACCTGCGCGTCGCTGCGGAGAACCACCACCGGCACGGCATCATGCGCGGTCTTGTGGGCCTTCGCGATCCGCACAGTTGGCGGGCGGCGCGTTTGGTGAGTTCGGTGCTGAACGACCTGGGCCTCATGTCGCTCGCAGATGTGCGTGCTGCAGTCCTGCCGTCGGGGACGCTGCGGCTCGTCGAACTCGGACGGGCGTTGTGTAGCGAGCCGAACACCCTCCTGCTCGATGAGCCAGCGAGCGGTCTCGACGACGCAGAGACTGAGGAACTGCACCTCCTCCTGCATCGATTGGCAGCGCGCGATCTCGCCGTGGTGATGGTGGAGCATGACCTCACATTGGTCGACGACACCGCCGATGTGGTCTACGTGATGAAGCTGGGTCGGATGGTGGTGTCGGGACCGCCGACCGAGGTGCTGCACCGTGACGACGTGCGCTCGTGGCTCTTCGGACGCGCGACGTGACCGCCGGTATTGAGGTCACGCACGTTCGCGCCGGGTATGGGGCCGTCGAGGCGCTACACGACGTGACGATGAGTTTCCCTCTCGGAACGGTGGTTGCTCTCCTCGGTCGCAATGGAGCGGGTAAGTCGACGTTGCTGCGCGTACTCGCCGGCATGGTCCCGGTGACGTCGGGGCATGTCACTTGGAAGGACCACGACATCACGCGGTTGCCCGCACACGAACGAACCGCAGCCGGGCTGACGGTGATACCCGATGGCGCCAACGTCTTTCTCGAAATGTCCGTCGAAGAGAACCTCAGGTTGTTCGGTGGCGGCGCGTCGGTCGCGCCAGTGTACGAAGCGTTCCCCGAGCTGGAACATAAGGGTGACCAACGCGCCAGCACGCTGTCGGGAGGCGAGCGGCAGATGCTTGCACTCACGCGCCTGTTGCTGCAGCCTGGCGACGCACTGCTTCTTGACGAAGCGAGCAGCGGTTTGTCGGTCGGGGCAATCGAGCGTTTCTATTCAGTGATTGCCGACTTGGCCACGCCTCGCCGCACGATCGTCATCGTCGAGCAGTATCAACCAGACATCGTGCGGCGCGCGGATGTGATCTACGTGCTGGCGCGCGGAGAACTCCTCTGGGCCGGCGAACCAAGCGAATTGGCCGCGGGCTCGCTGCCGCCTGTGTTCGATTGAAACGTGGTCACGGCGTGTACAACACATTCGGAACGTCGTCGCAGATCGCCTCTTTGTCCGGCGTGACAGACACCCAGCCACCGTTGCCGTCATAGGCGTCGTCACTCCAGTGGCCGACAAACAAACAATTTCGGTCGACGGCGGGTGGGGCTGGGTGCACGATGAAGTCCCGGGGAGTGAAGATCCCGTTCCCGTCGTAGGGCTCGGGTCTACTCAAGAAATTCTCCACGCAGATGCGGGAGAGGTTCGCGCCACACGATGTCATCGCATCGACCAACCACTGCGCCCCACCCCAGCCCTCGAGCGTCCACATCGAGAGCTTGTTCTCACGATCGGGAAATGCGGCGCGCATCTCGGTGCGGAATCGGGCGATCGTTGGATTGTCGATGTCCATGTAGTTACGGCTGGTGGCCGTCGCATAGAGACTGTTCCGACACTTCGGCGCCTTCCCGAAATCAGTACGGACCGTTTCGTTCCACGCTTGCACGGTGACAGCCTTCGCCTTCACCACCAAGCCCACAGCATCCATCGCCTTGCAGAGACTCACGTTGCCAGCTGAATCGAGTGCGTCGAAGACGATGTCGACACCACGCGCCTTCATGTCGATCGCGGCCGCGTCCCACGACGGCACAGCAAAATCGACCTGTTCGCGAACAACGGTGTATCCCTCGAGCGCCAACGCCTTTGCAGTGAGGTTCGCAAACCGTAACGAGTCCGCCTGGTTGTAGGCGACGACACCGGCGGTCTTGACATTGAGGGTCTGCGCGAAATAGCGGTATACCTCGGTGCCACCGGCAAGCTTGCCAGCCCACCCAACCGTGCCCTCACGAGGTGACGACGTGCCATAGATCGACCAGAGATGGTGGTAGGTGTCGTACATGGAGCCGATCGGTTCACCGCCCACGTCGGGCACACCGTGCTCGTTGACATACGCGGCGCCGGCGTAATCGAAGATGCTGTTGCCCACGAAGGCGAAGATCTTCTCATTGTCGATGAGCGAGTTGACACACCGCCGATTGCCAGCGCCGGTCGCACCGTCGTCGCAGACAACAAGGTCGATTCGCCGACCGTTCACACCGCCACTCGTATTGAGCGCGTTAACGAACGCCTCCGCGCCGTACATCGGTGCGCTGAATGTCTCGGCACCCAGGGGACTGGTCTTGCTGACGATGAGACCGAGCTTGATCGTGGACGCAGTCACACCGACGTCACTGTTCTGGCCGCCCGTTTCACTCGTGCTCGGGGCCGAAACCGTGGTGGCTTGTGACTTATTGGTGGTGAACGCGCTGCTCTCGAGACGAGTGCCACAACTGGCCGCCAACGCTGTAAGTAACGTGAGCGCTGTCGCCCGCCGCAGCAGAGGGTGCCGGCACTGTGCTCGCCTCATTCGACCTCCGATCCTGCTCTGTCCGCAACGTACACCGCTCAAACGGCGGCATGGTCCTTCGCGGCGTGCTGGTCGACTGGGAGGCGGCCACGCCAGCCGCGGTTTCGAAAGATTTAGGGACTTTGTGCTCTAGACGCACTGGATCGAGGGGTTTATCGTGACGCAACTTCGGTGGTTCAACTGACTGCCGATACAACATTGTTCGTCATTGTGACAGTGACCTTGTTCGCGTAGGTACCCTCCCTGCGCGAACTCGGTCCCTTGCGTCGACAGCGGCGGAGATGCGTTCGAAGACTCCCCCGATCATTGAACGTACCCGCCGCTGTGGTTTCGTTTGCAGCCCCGTGACACATTGGGCCGTTCCGGTGGTGCAGACTGTGCCCTATGGGCTTTGAGGTACATGTGGTCGTGACGCTCCCCAAGCCTCCGTCGGACGCGTTGATGATCGCCCTCGACCACGTCTTTGGTGAAGCCAAGCACGAGGTCGGAACCAAGACCGTGTTACTGAGCGAGCACGTGTCCATGTCTGACGAAGCTGATGCAGTGGCATTCGTGAAGGCGCTTGTGGCCGACGCAATACCACCCGGAGCCAAGATCACCGAGGTCACCTCGGTATCGGACTGAGCACGCCGTTCAGAACCCGTAGACGGGCTGCGGTGTGTACGGATCCTCGAGCGAGCTGACCTCTTCAGGGGTGAGCACGATGTCGATTGAGGCAATTGCATCATCGAGATGATGCTGCTTCGTGGCGCCAACGATCGGGGCCGTCACTGCAGCATGACGCGACACCCACGCCAGCGCGATTTGTGCACGCGGCACACCGCGCTGCGCGGCTATCTCCGCAACCCGCTTGATGATCGCGGCGTCGGCGGTTGCGTACAGCGTCTTGCCGAACTCATCGGTTTCACTGCGGGTCGTGTTCTCGGAGACATCGCGGGTGAGCATGCCGCGGGCGAGAGGACTCCACGGGATGACACCCACACCTTGGTCGAGGCACAGAGGCAGCATTTCACGCTCTTCTTCTCGGTACACGAGGTTGTAGTGGTTCTGCATCGTGACGAACTTTGTCCACCCGTGTAACTCAGCCACGTGTTGCGCCTTGGCGAACTGCCACGCCCACATCGATGACGCACCGATGTACAACGCCTTGCCCGCCTTGACGACATCATGCAGGGCCTCCATCGTCTCCTCGATCGGCGTGCGCTTGTCCCACCGATGGATCTGATAGAGGTCCACGTAGTCGGTGCCCAGGCGGCGCAAGCTGGCATCGATCTCGAACATGATTTCCTTGCGCGAGAGCCCACCGCCGTTGGGATGGCGGCGCATTGCGCCGTGCACTTTGGTGGCCAGCACGATCTCGTCTCTGCGCGCGAAATCGGCGAGAGCCCGGCCGACGATTTCCTCGCTGGTGCCATCGGAGTACACGTTTGCGGTGTCGAAGAAGTTGATGCCTTCCTCGACCGCCCGGCGAATGAATGGTCGGCTCTGTTCCTCGTCGAGCGTCCACAAATGGGTACCCCGATCGGGAACGCCGTAGCTCATGCAGCCGAGGCAGATCTTCGAGACATCGACACCAGTGGATCCGAGCTTCACATATCGCATCGCGACACTCTACGAGGCGGTGGTGCGAGCGTTGGTTGCCCGTCTCACCTGTTGACGAAGCCGATCACACTCTCTACGGTCTTGTGCACGATGACGCACTCACCCGAGGCAGCCCTTGGCTGGACACCCGAACTCGATGCCGTTTGGGGCGCGATGGGTCGGGTCGGGCAGCCGGGTCGGGTGATCCGGCTCGATCGAGGGTGGAGCACGGTGTTGCAGAATATTGGCCACGATCCGATCCGGGTTCGCAATATCGGTCTCGACGTCGCCGTTGGTGACTGGGTGATCCCAACGGCGGACGTCGAGAAGGTCGAAGCTGTTCTCGAGCGCCAAAGCGCATTCGTACGTCGGGCGTCGCATGAAGGCAATCGCGCGGAGGCCCACACGCTGGCCGCAAACATCGACGTCGTCTTTCTCGTCCATGGACTCAACAGTCCTCCGAATCAACGTCGACTCGAGCGCGAACTCGTGCTGGCCTTCGACAGCGGTGCCCTCCCTGTGGTCGTGCTCTCAAAGCTCGACCTGGTGGAGGACCCCGCAGTTGTCGCACGGTCGGTTGCCGTTCTCGAGGAGGTGTCGCTCGGCGTTCCGGTACATGCCGTGAGTGGCGTGACACACGCGGGGCTCGAGACATTGCGCGCTTACGCGTCGGCGGGTCGCACGATTGCGTTGTTGGGCGCGAGTGGTGTCGGTAAGAGCACCATCATCAACGCATTGGTGGGCGACGCTGTGCAACGCACCAACGACGTGCGCATGGGCGATCAGCGCGGGCGCCACACCACGACCGCCGCCGAGTTGGTGTCGCTACCGAGCGGCGGCTGGTTGCTCGACACACCGGGCGTACGCGCTGTGTCGTTGTGGCTCAGTGGTGAAGGCATTGAGCGCGCATTCGCAGACGTATTCGACCTGATGGACCACTGCCGCTTCCGCAATTGCAAGCACGAAGACGAACCGGACTGCGCCGTATTGGCTGCAATCAACAACGGGGGGTTGGAAGCCGTGCGTTTACATAGCCTCAAGCGTCTGGTGGCCGAAGAGCTCGCGCTCGAAGAAGAACAGAAGGCACACATCAAAGCGGGGGATCGTCGCGGCGTACATCGGCCGCGGACAGAAGGCCGCTTCGGGTAGTAGTCGGGCTGCGGGCGCTCTTCTACGTGCCCTGCAACGCCGACATGACATCGGTCAACGGTGCATGATCGCCAACGTCGTCGTCGAGGTGGCTGTAGAGCATCTCGTTGCCCGGTGCGATGACGAACGTGGCGCCGAGTTGAAGCGAACGCGAACCCGTCTTGTGCTGACGATGCCCGGCCTTACGCGCACGCTTGCCTGCGGTGAACACTGCGGGACTGATCAGCGTCACCAAGACCTTGGCACCGCCTTTGACAGATGCAGCCTTGGCGGCATCGCCCTCTTCGTCGACCAGTACGGCAAACGGAACTCTCTCGTCGTCGACGAATGCCTTCGCGTACATCATGTTGCCCGTACCGATCGCGATCACATCGGCACCGGCGGACGTGATGTCGGTGTAATTGTCACGCAACTGCGCGGCATGCTCTCGGCAAAACACTCAACCGAAATGTCGGAGAAAGACGACAACGACCGGCTTGTCCGACCAGTAGTCACCGAGGCGGTGCTGCTGTCCATCGACGCCAGCAAGTTCGACGTCTGCAAGTTCCGTGATGTTCATGCGAGAAGTCTTTCACGGATTTGTCATCGAGGTCACCGTGGTGTCGACAACCTTGCCAGGGCGCGCCTTGGCCACGGTGGTGTCCGGTGCCTCAGTAATGATCACACTGGTATCGATGGGTTCGGTCGGGCCAAGGCCGCGTTGGGTGCACTCGACGGTGGTGCCGCCGACGCGAATGTCCGCGCCGAACGTCTCACTCGATGTGCCTGATGGCGAAACGAGACCGACGGTGAGGCGACTACAACCCGTCGCCGGGACGCTCGAACGCCAACGCCCGGGCGCCGTGTTCGTGAACGGCTCGCCGCCCTGCCAGGCGAAGGTCACCGTTGCATCGCCGTTCACCACAACCTCGACCGGACCGCGCGTATCAATCAGCAGCGGGTCGTAGTCGAAGGCGATGTATCCGCTGCCTGTGAGCGACACACATTCGGACGACCCTATGCCAAAGGTTGGGCGCACCGTCGTGCCGTCGACGATCAGCGACACGTCGGGCAGGATCTGGCCGGCCACGCAACTGCCTGGAGCAGGCACGGTGCCGTCGGGTTGTGTGATCGCACTTGCGGAGCCGGGGTTGGGCGACGAATTGCCGTTCGAGCATGCCGCAAGTACGAGCGCAAGCAGAACGAGGCGGGGTAGGTGTCGCATAAGCGCTCATGAAGGTACCCCATGATGCGGATGCCGAGACGTGCAGGCCAAGAGGTACGGGCCAAGACGTGCGGGCCGAACGGTTCAGACCGAGTCGAGTGAATCCACAACCCGGACGGCTCGGTCGAAGCCGGTGCGTGCCAGACGCGCCCGAAGCACGGCATCGGTGCAGACAACAACGAAGTCGCCGCCCGCTTCACGCGCTCTGCCCGCACCTCCGAGCAGTACGCCGAGGCCCGAATCGTCGCACGCAGACACTCCGTCGAGGTCCACGATCAGCGTGACTCCTGAATGTTCGTGGGTGAACCGAACCAAGGCGCTATGCAGCACAGGAAGAGTAGCCAGATCGATTTCTCCGCTCATGTGAAGGACGTCGTGAGCGCCAACCTTCACCGGGCGAATATGAAGCTCCACAGGACCTGACCCTACCCACCTACCTACCTACCGCTCCTGTCGATAGACCGTTTCAGTGTCGCTGTCACGGTGGCTCGAGGATCATTGTTGCGCGCCCCGACACCACGACATCGGGCATCAGCGAGCCGATGAAAGCAACGTTGGTCTGGTTGGTGATCGCCACCGTCACTGTGACGAAGCCGTCGTCTGTCGTGGTGACGACGCGCCCGGCCTGACCGATGGCGTGTCGTACCGCCGCCTCGCTCGCAGTTGTTGGATCAGCCGAGACGGCCGCGGCGCGAGCGCCAACCCGCGCCGCCTGTATCGCCACGACCTGATCACTGACGACCAGCACGATCTGTACCGCACCAAGAAGTAGGAGACACAGCAGCGGCAGAACAAGCGCGAGTTCGACGGCGGCCTGACCGTGATTGCGGCCGCCGTGTCGCCGCGTCAGCCCGGCAGAGTTATCCGACACGACTGGTGATGTCGTCGAGAATGCGGTCGAACAAGCGGCCGATCTTTCCGCCGCCGCCGCCCGAAGTGGCCCAACTTACGACCAACAGTGCAACGACGGCCGCCCCCAAGAGTACCAGCGCGTATTCAGTTGTTGCCTGGCCCTCATCGCCAAGGCCGTAGTACCACGTGGAGAAACGCACTATTCGTTTACGCATGGCCAAACCTCCGACTTGAGATGGAATGCGGTCGTCAACGGCCAAGGCCTTGGAGCGACGAAATGGTTCCGGCCATGAGCGGAACGATGGTGAGCAGCACGAAAGAAGGAAGCGTGCATCCCACAAGCGGGAACGACAGCCGCACCGGGAGTTGACGCGCTGCGGCCTCGGCGTTGCGGCGTCGTGTGGCACGCGCATCATCGGCCAAGCGGTTAAGTATGGCTGGGAGCGGCGTGCCGTAGCGATCGGACATGGCCAGCGCATCGGCGAGCGGTTGCCCCAGGCTGCCGATACGTCGCGGCAGTTCAGCGAGAGCATCGGCAAACCGGTCGCCGCACGCGACGCGGTGAACAACCTCGTGCAGTGCGCCGCCCACGGGCGCAGCGACCGACAAGGAGAGCATCTCGAACGCCTGCAAAGGTGTACATCCGGCGCGGACAGTGAGCACGAGCGCGTCGATGAAATCGGGATACGTACGAGCGACCAAGCGAGCCTGCCGCCGCTGGACCGGCACGTGCCACGAGAGGTGTGGGAGTTTCGACCTGCGTTCATCGCTGTGAGGCGTGGGCACTGCTGATGCACTGCGCGTGAGCCGCGGCCGCAGTCGCCATGCCAGAGCGAAGGTGGCCACCAGGGTGAGCACCGGACCAAGATCGCTCACTGCAGACCGCCGATGATGCGACGCATCACACGCGACCCAACAAGGTTGAAGCCCAATCCAAGACATAAACACGCGGTGCCGGCCGGGCTCAGCATGAAGCCACGCGCCCTCGGATCGGTGGCGACGGTCCAACCTGCGAACACAAGAGGAACCACGGTGAGTACACGCGCGGACAGACGGGCGTACGCGCTCTGAGCATGGCGTTCCTGTTCTGCGGCATCGCGGTCGCGAAGTGTCGCAGCTGCGCCGTCGAGTGACTCGCTCACATTGCCTCCGACGCGTGCGCAGAGCATGAGTACGTGCAGCGCAAGCGCTTGCGCGGCACCATCGGCGGTTTCAAGAGACATCGCTTCGGCCATTGTCGAGCCACGGTCCAACGAAGAGATCGCGCGATCGAAGCGAGGTGCGAGGGGACCAAGGTGAGCAGATCCGAGGAATGCGTTCGCCATCGATTCGCCACTCGCACATCGACGTGCGACGTCGTCGAGCAGGGCTGCCAATGCAAGAGTCGAGCTCTCGTGCCTGGCGGCACGACGCACGCCATGGCGCCTCCGAAGCCAAGCAATCAGTGGCGCCATCAACGTGCGCGTCCGCGATGAGATACCACCATCGGCACGCAGGCGCAGCCGTACGCATCGCGCAGAGGTCCCGCGGTGAAGCGCCCGACCGAGCGCGAACGTGACGAATGCGACAACAATGACCAACAGCATCATCACAGGCGCCACCGCTTCAAGTCGCCAACGACCTCGCCGCCGACCACCAACTCACGATTCGGGTCTGCCGTACCAGGCGGGGCGATCTCGATCACGGTGTGTACGCGACGCCGTCCCTCGACCCCTCGTTCGAGGTGCACGACGACATCGATCGAGCTGCGGATCTGCTCACGAACTGCAGATGTCGGCCAACCGGGCGCGTGCTGCACGACGAGTGCCTCGAGTCGGCGCAACGCATCGTCGGCACCGTTGGCGTGACACGTCGTCAACGAGCCGTCGTGCCCGGTGTTGAGCGCCTGCAACATGTCGATGACCTCGGCACCCCGGATCTCGCCAACAACAATCCGATCAGGTCGCAGACGCAGCGACGCTCGCACGAGATCGGTCATCGTGATCGCCGGCACGCCATCGGCGGTGGCCGCTCGTGCCTCGAGCCGGAGCACATGCGTGGTGTCCAAATGGAGCTCGGCCGTGTCTTCGAGAGTGATGACGCGTTCGCCGGGCGGCACACGTGACGCCAAGGCATTCAGAAGGCTCGTCTTGCCTGAAGAGGTTGCGCCACTGATCACCGTGTTGCAGCGGTGGTCGATGATTTCGTGCAACAACCTGGCCGCCGGCTCGTCTGCGAATTCACTGAGCGGTCGTCTGTGTACGCCGAAGCGTCGCAGCGTGAGACATGCTCCATCGATCGCTATCGGCGCGATGACTGCGCACACCCGCGAGCCGTCCGCAAGACGCGCATCGACGATGGGCGAGAGCCGGTCGAGGCGGCGACCGATTGGGTTCAGAATTCGTTCGATGATGCGCGGCGCGACATCGGGCGCCAGACCGGCACCGCGTTGCGTGCGGCCGTCACGCTCGATCCACACGTCGCCACCGTTATTGATCATGATCTCATTCACGCTCGGGTCCATCAGGTATTGCTGCAACGGGCCGAGGCCAGTGAGTTGAGCGACGGCCGCCTGCACGATGACCTCCTGTTGAGAGGCATCGGTGAGTGGCAGAAGACACTGCGCGATACGACGCACATCGACCAGTAGTTCCGAGCTGTGCGTATGATCTGCCGCAAGCTGCTCACAGATCATGCTGACGGCTTGGTCGGGAGTCATGCGACGAGATCGCGCAATGCGATGGCCAATGTGCGCGGCAAGCGTGACGCCAACAAGCCAGCATCGACGGCTCGGGCAACAGCGGGGTCGGTACTCACTTCAGCCACCACTGTGGTCTGAACAGCATGCGCGACGTCGTCGGCACGCAGAGCCCGTCCCGGCTCGTGCACGACGACGACTCCCGTGGGTTTGAGCTGCGCTGCGACGGCCCGCCGCAACGCGAGATAACACGGTCTGATCACCAACAGGCTGTGCTGCGCGGCAGCAACGAACTGTGCGGGCAGTGGCGAGGAGCCGCCATCGACGATGAAACGCCTGGGGTCCGCCGCCAGGAACTGCCCGAGTTCGCCCCAACGCGAAGACTCGTACGGGGCAGTTACAACGCCACGAGGTATCAGGGTCAAACCCGCGGCTGCCGCCACGCCGAGCGACTCAAGTGCAACGAGTGGAGCCGACGGCGTACTCACCCACTCGGACACACCCGGGCCTGCAGGCTCGGCCACACCAAGAGCGGCTGGGACATCGCCAGCGAGATCAACCAGCCACACTGACTCGCGCGCAGCAGCAGTCAACAGAGCCAACGCGCACGAAATGACCGTGGTACCGCTTCCGCCTTTTACCGCCCAACAAACGGTGAGCACAACACACCCCCGGACTCGACGGCACCGGTGGTGCGGTCGTGAGTGCAATCAACAGGGGGAAGTGCAACGCAACCTATCGAGCGATGAGGCTGGCACCAACGTCATCGATCGTGACTTCATTGCGGAACGGTCGCCCACTCACGAAACGGCCGACATTGTCGAGAAAGATCAGCGCTCCACGGTGGTTGGCAAGTGCGGTGGAGCCAGAGTTGTGTGGCGTGATGATGACATTTGGCATGTCCCAAAGCGGACTGTCGGCGCCGAGCGGCTCGGTCGCGAATACGTCGAGTCCTGCGCCGGCCAAGCGTCCATTCGTGAGTGCATCGATGAGGGCAACCTCAGCGACGAGATCGCCGCGGCCGACATTGATCAATCGGGCAGAGGGCTTCATCAGAGCCAGTCGCGCTGTGCCGATGAGGCCGCGAGTGTCATTGGTCAGTGGTAACGCGAGCACCACGTAGTCCGCCCAACCAAGCAGGTACTCGAGCGATTCCCAACTGAGCGTCTCGCAGGGTTCGCCGCCGGTGACCGAGCGTCGACAGCCGACAACGTTCATGCCCAGCGCGAGTCCGAGACGCGCGGTCTCGACACCGATCGGTCCCATCCCGATGACCGCAAGATTCATGCCGTCGACTTCTTCGCCGACATGCGGTGCCCAGCGATGCTCTTGTTGGGCACGCATCCATGCAGGCACATCGCGGCTCAGGCCAAGGATCATCATCGCGACCGTTTGCGCGATCGGTCGAGCAGAAGAACCCGATGAGTTCGTGAGCCGTACCCCGCGCCGCACGAACTCCGTGAACACGGGACTGTCGACCCCTGCAGAAAAGGTGTGTAGCCACTGCAGATTCGGTGCCTGGAGACAGGCGCGAATGAAACGCGCAGTGCGTTGCGGCCACGCGTCGCCGCTGAAAAATGCGAAAGTCACACGAGCCAAATCGTCGTCACTGACGAGTTCATCGCCGTTGAGGGTGACGACTTGTAGACCCGGTGCCAGGCCGAGCAGATCGTCGCCATACCGACTCCAAGCGGTGTCGGTGCAGAAGAGCACCGGCCCGTTCAGGAGGAGCTGACCTTCTTCACCGCAAACGCGACCAGACCGACCAGTGCAACCAGGAGAATCAACTTCTTCCACATGTTGTCAGGCTACCCCTCGGCGCGGAGTGGCAAGCGCGCGAGTCATTGCCGTGTGCGCATGAGGGCGGCCCCCGTACCAACGTTGCGACTCGAGCACGTTGAAGCGTGCGTCGTCGAGCATCGTCAATACATGCCGATTGAGATGGCAGCCGCCGCACATCCACTGTTGCAGAGGATCGAGACGATGTTGCCAACGTTGCACCTTCGGATCATCACTGAGACCGTGTTCCAGAACATGCAGGGTCCCCCCAGCAACGAGCACGCGAGAGATCTCTCGCAAGGCCTGCAGCGCATCGGGAATTGTGCACAAGGTGAAGGTGGAGACCACGCAATCAACCGAATGGTCGTCGAGTGGAAGCGCCTCGCCATCGAGTCCGACAACGTCGACCGGGAAGGGTGCCGCCGCCACACGCTTGCGGGCAAGTTCGATCGCCCGGCTTGACGGCTCGACCACCACAAGCCGCTCGACCGATGACGGATAGAGACTGAGATTGTGACCGGAGCCGAAACCAATCTCGAGCACCGTGCCATGCGTGCCGGCAACTGTCTCGCGACGATGAACACGAAACGCTTTCGTGCCACAGGCGCGATCGATCACCACCGGCAACACTTGCTCGTTATAGAAGTCCCCGAACTTGCCCATGACCGGCGATTGTGTCGAACCGCCAGGCTCACGTCAACCCCTGTAGCATCCTGGGCGGAGGTGTCCGGGTACCTGGTGGGCTCCACCGCCTTCAAAGCGGCTGGGACGAGCGATCCTCGTCCGGCGGGTTCGATTCCCGTCCACCTCCGAGAAAATCGAACCCTGGACTTCGGCCCCTGCGAGCTGCGGTGTTGCAGTCCAGGGTTCGATGTATCCCACCTGATGAGGGATGCCTTGGTTGCGTACTGGATGAACGTCGGCGCATGTCAAGGGCAATGGTTGTCAAGGCGATTCGTGCAGTAGCCGACTTCGTATGTCTCAACGTAAGTCTCAGTACCACTCAGAGAGTACGGCCACCAGGGAGAGCCCAGCAGGTGTGTTGGTACCTCTGAGGTGTTGGTTGCGAGCGAAATCTGGTGGATGGTTCGTCTCGGACTCGCCCTCCTGTCGGAGCTTCCTCTCAGCGTGAGGTCGGGACTTGGTCGGAAGCGCACGCCGAAGAGTTGCTTCTGACTGTACTTCTGAGTATGCGGGTAGTGGACTTGCTGCGGACGTCCGAAGATAAGCAGCTCGAGTTCAAGCGCGACCTGTCGTCGCCGCTTGCTGTGTTGCGAACGTTGGTCGCGTTTGCGAACACGGCGGGCGGCCGGCTGGTGATTGGCGTGTCGGATCGGTCACGAGATGTGGTCGGCGTGGATGACCCGCTGGCGATGGAGGAACGATTGATGAGTCTCATCGCCGATCGAATCACTCCGCGTCTCCTGCCCGAGGTCGAGTTCGTCAGCTGGCGGAGCACCCAGCTGCTGGTCGTCGAGGTGCACCTTGCTGCGAACCGCCCCTACTTCTTGGCGTCGGAAGGTCCAGAACGGGGCGTGTACGTTCGGCTCGGATCGACCAATCGCCAGGCCGATCCCGCGCTGATTGCCGAGATGCGACGCTCCGCGCTGCATGCGTCGTTCGATGAGGAACCCGTCGTGGTTCTCGACTCCGAAGCGGTGGACTTCCGAGTCGCTTCCGAGTTGTTCGTCGGCAGGCGTCGGCTCCGTCGATCCGATCTCGCGAGCTTAGGGCTGATGACATCTCATCAGGGGCGTGTGGTCCCGTCCGTGGGCGGAGTCCTGCTGTGTGGGCGCGACCCGCAGGCGCAGTTCCCAGACGCGTGGATCCAGGGCGGACGATTCGCCGGAACTGACCGAACCAGGATCATCGACAGCATCGACATCAAAGGGAACCTGCCGGCACTGGTGGACGGCGCCATTGGCTTCGTTGATCGTCACCTCGCCACCGGCCTGATCATCGACGGGGTGCGACATCGCCGTGTCCGACCCGTGCCGCCAGTCGCCGTCCGCGAGGCAGTCGTCAACGCGGTTGTGCACGCCGACTACTCACAACAGGGGGCACCACTGCGGGTCGCTGTGTTCGATGATCGGATCGAGATCGAGAATCCCGGGCTGCTGCCGTTCGGTATGACCGTCGACGACATGCGTAGTGGCGTCTCGCGCATCCGAAACCGCGTCGTGGCTCGGACGTTTCGAGAGCTTGGCTACATCGAGCAATGGGGGAGCGGTGTGCCGCGGATGATCGGAGCGTGTACGGAGATGGGACTGCCCGAGCCGTTGATCATTGAGATCGCGGGACGAGTGCGGGTCACGCTGCTTGTCGAGCCCTCGGGGCCGCCGCAGCTCGACGAGATCGATCGCTGCCTCGTTGAACACCTTCATGCGCACGACGGGTCAACGACAGCTGAACTAGCCAGAGCCATCGAACGGACGCCGCGGGCGACGCGCACAAGGCTGGCGTCGCTGGTCGAGCGAGGTCTCGTCGTAGAGATCGGTAGCGGGCCGAATGACCCGACGCGGCGGTACTTCCCGGCCGGACCGCCGGACCAGCCCGTTGGTGGCCAATAGTGCCGCCGATGACGCCGGTGGTTCTGCCTCTGCCGCTCGGCTTGCTGTTCGTCGGCATTGCAAGTGTTCACCGAGTGGGTGTCAGCGGGTCGACCGATTCGACGTCGACAGCGGGACGACCGCCGCAGTCATGACGAAGCTCCGATAGCCGGGAATCTCAGGCCGTCATGGCGCGCGAGACCCTGAATGCGATCAGCGAAGCCGGTTGAGCCAGCCGCGTATTCGAGTCCCTCGGTGAGCCACCGTACGGCTCGGTCGTAGCGGGCGCGGAGGAAGTCGACGTAGCCGATCTCGGCCCGTGCGCGAGACACCGTTTCGTGGTCATGATTGGCCAGCGCGATCGCGTCGGCCTCGTGCAGTGTGGCCAAACCCTCTTCGTCGAGCCCTCTGAGTGAGTGGATCAATGCCTCGACCATCGTCTGAATCGAAACGACGTCCACGGCACCTTCTCGAGTCAACCGCGTCTCACGCATCGCAGCCTCGATCGCAGGACCGGGTGCGATGCCGAGTTGCGTCGTGAGCGTCGATCGGAAGGCTGCGAACTGTCGCTCCGCAGCGACAGCGACCCGAGTGCTGCCTCGTGCAAGATCGCTTCCGCCGCCGCCGCAACATGGCGCTGCTGCGACAACAGCCACGACTCGAACGCCGCGGCATCTCGAACAGTCAAACCTTCCAGCAGCTCGGCATCAAGGCCGGGAAGTTCAATGGCTGTTACCCATGATCCGCTGGTCACCTGCGAGACATCGACAATGGTGCCCGGTGGCAGACGCAAGACCACCGGGTCACCGTCGATCGAGCCCTCGTCGCCGATGCCTCGGCGGATCTCCGCCAGATTCCACCGCAAGGCGCGGAGCGGATCAGAGGCCTCGGCGAAAAGCAGCGCCGCCAATGTGCTCCGTGTCGGTGAGCGCTCGCTCAAAATCAGGTACGCAAGCACCGCCCAGCTCTTACGACTCCGGAACTGGTACGCGTC
>JAYTWP010000364.1:0-2738 GCA_043743395.1 Actinomycetota bacterium
CTGTACCCCAGCTTCGGTAACCTTGCTCCACGAGACATCGCGTCGCGCGCTGCCAAGCGTGCGGTCGATTCGGGCCGTGGCGTGGGACCACTCAAGAACGGTGTCAACCTCGACTTTGCGGCCGCCATCGCTCGCCTCGGCCAAGACGTGGTGCAGGAGCGATACGGCAACTTGTTCGAGATGTACGAGCGCATCTCCGGCGAGAATCCTTACGACACCCCGATGCGTATCTACCCGGCAAGTCACTACACGATGGGCGGCTTGTGGGTCGACTACGAACTGCAGACCACCGTGCCGGGTCTGTACGCGGCCGGCGAGGCCAACTTCAGCGATCACGGCGCGAACCGCCTCGGTGCCTCGGCACTCATGCAAGGCCTCGCCGATGGCTATTTCGTGCTGCCATACACCATTGGCAACGAGCTCGCGCCGCTCCTCAACAAGGCCATCCCCGGCGTTGATCACCCCGCGTTCAAGCAGGCCGAGCAAGATGCCCGCGATCGCTATCGTGGCTATCTCAGCATCGGCGGCAAGCGCTCGCCGGATTGGTTCCACCGCGAACTCGGCAAGATCATCTGGAACTACTGCGGCATGGAACGCACAGAAGAAGGACTGAAACAGGCGCTTGCAGAGCTGCCGCAGCTCTACGAAGAATTCCAGAAGGATCTGCGTGTCACCGGAGACGGTGAGAGCACGAACCAGACACTCGAAAAGGCGGGTCGCGTCGACGACTTCTTCCAACTCGGCATGCTCATGTGTCGCGATGCACTCGAGCGCCGCGAAAGCTGTGGGGGCCACTTCCGGGCGGAGTACCAAGACGACGAGGGCGAGGCCAAGCGCGACGACGAGAACTTCGCGCATGTCGCCGCCTGGGAATGGAACGGCGATCCCATGTCGTCCATCCGCAATACCGAACCACTCGAATTCGAAGCCATTCATCTCGCGACTCGGAGCTACAAGTGACTGAATCACACGGTCAGCGCCTCACGAACCTCACACTCACCGTCTGGCGCCAGAAAGGCCCAGACGATGGTGGTGCGTTTGAGAGCTACCGCATCGACTCCATCAGCGACGAGGCGTCGTTCCTCGAGATGCTCGATGTGCTGAATGAAAAGCTCATCGAGGAAGGCCGCGAGGCGATCACCTTCGACCACGATTGTCGTGAAGGCATCTGCGGTACGTGTTCATTGATGATCGACGGTCAGGCCCACGGCCCGCAGCGTGGAACGGCCACGTGTCAGCTGCACATGCGTAAGTTCCAGAGCAACGCAAACATCGTCATCGAGCCATGGCGTGCAACTGCGTTTCCGATCATCAAGGATCTCATGGTCGATCGGGGTGCATTCGATCGCATCATCGAGTCAGGTGGCTACATCACCGCTCCGACCGGTGGCGCCCCCGACGCCAACCTCATCCCAGTGCCTAAACCAGTGGCTGATGCTGCGATGGACGCAGCGGAATGCATCGGGTGTGGCGCGTGCGTGGCGGCGTGCCCCAACGGTGCCGCCAACCTGTTCACCGCCGCCAAGGTGGCCCACCTCAACCTGCTTCCACAGGGTCAGGCCGAGCGTCATGGTCGTGTCGAGGCAATGGTCGAGACGATGGACGAGTACTTCGGTTCGTGCACCAACCACGGCGAGTGCGAGGCCGCGTGCCCGAAGGAAATTTCCATCGATGTCATCGCGCTCATGCACAAGGACTACCGCAAGGCCAAGTTCGCAAATCGCAAAGAACTCGCTCGCTCGTAGCCCGTTTGACAGCTACTGCACGATCAGGGTTTCATCGCGGTTGGTCGCTGCAGCGCTGCTTCCGGCGTCCAGGGTGAGGTCGAGCCACAGCTGGCCCGCTGCGTCCGGAACCACGAACTGCAGCGTTGCGATGCGTGTACAGTCGTCGGCCTCAACGGTGCCGACAAAGCTCCATTCATGTTCCCCGGTTGCCCAGCGCAGGTGGGCGCGGAGCACGGCATCGACCAACGTTTCGCGTAGGTCGTTGATCACGTGGACATCGAGCGCGAGGCAGTCGCCGGGTGCAACAGCTGCGGGCAGCCGATCGGCCACGACGATCACCGGCCGGCACGCTTCGATCACAGCTTGGAACGCAAGCTTCGGTGCACGCTGATGGTCGAGGATGCTCCACGAGATCATCGGGCTGGAGTCGTTGAGCATGAAGAGGCAGAACCCGCCATTTGGCCGGTACTTCAGGCGACGTAATGTCTCGATGTGATGGCGGAGTACTGTTGCTTGGTACCGCTGCGTCGCGTCGCTCCAGGCATCGAAACTGCGGTAGTCGTCCGCGTGCACATGCGTCTGCATGATCGAGCGCTGCAAGCCGTATCTCTGCTCGAGTGTGTCCCAATCGAGATCGGGCCAGGTGCTGGTATCGATGAACTCGTGATGCGGCGGCACGGCCTGAGCGCCGAACTCGCTGACGAACCGCATCATCCTTGGAAACGCCGCGGCGAACCCAGGGAGGTCGCGTTCGTCACCGTGGTACCAACCGAAGTACAAGTGGCTGTCTGAGCCACCGAGCTCGGGAAGGTTCGGCATGACACCACTGTGCGCGATGGTCGGCCGGGTGTCGTCGTCTTTTTCGAAGGCACGCTTGACCCAGCGATCGAGAATGTTCTTGTTCCACGAGGGCAGCTGTTGACCGAGGAGATAGCGCGTGGCGTTCTTCCATCTCGGCTGTGTCGCATCGAGGTCGATGTTGGTGGCCGCCGGCTCGTTGTGCGCGCACCA
>JAYTWP010000365.1:0-9284 GCA_043743395.1 Actinomycetota bacterium
AAACGCGAACTCGTCAAAGAGCAATGGCGGGTCACCGAGGAAGTGTGGTGGCGGTCGGGTAAGGAGCAGACGTATCGGCGCTTCTCGGAACCCGACGAGGTTGAACTTCGTGCCCGTATGGTCGCTGTCGGCCGAGGCCATCTCATTGGTGAATAGCGACCTCAGGGTGTGGTCGCCCAAGCGCTGATCAGTGCGCCGCCCGCGGCAACAAGTCGATCCGGCCGTGCTTGGTGAACTCAGCCGACAACGCTAATGTGTCGTCGAACGAAAATCGTCGGTACTCGTGACCGCGTTCGGGCTGCCACCACACAGGGTCGGCCGTGGCCCAGCCCACAGCCCGTAGCGGTTGTTTGTTCACCTTGTTGTTGGCAGTCAGGGGCATGTCGCCGACCAGGCGTATGAAGCGCGGCGACCATTTCGTGCCCAGATCTCGCTGCTCTGAAAGGAACGTGGCGAACGCAGTGGGATCGAAGGCGGTGTCGGGCTCCATCTCGATCGCGGCCGCGACCTGATCGCCCGTGCGTGCGTCGGCAACCGCATAAACCGCCACCATGACGACGCCAGGGAACCGATGCAGGATGTTCTCGATCGGTGCGGCGGCGAAGTTTTCACTGTCGACGCGTAGCCAATCGTTGCTGCGACCGGCGAAGTAGTAGAAGCCATCACCGTCCACATAGGCGAGGTCGCCGGTGAAGTACCAACCGTTGCGGAGACGATCCGACGTTGCTTCTGTGTTGTTGTAATACCCCTCGAAAATTCCGCCACCGGCGCGGTTGACGATTTCGCCGATGGCATGGTCGGCGTTCAAGAGCGCACCGAACTCGTCGAACTCGGCCGGCGGGCAAGGTTGCAGGGTGTGTGGGTTCACCACACCGATGTCGGCGCCGCCGTCGAGGCGTGGCCGACCGAGTGCATTCGTCGGAGTGTCGGGAGTGCGCATGATCACGACGACGCTCTCGCTCGATCCGTAGCCCTCCACGAGCGGGCACGTGAACCGCTCGAGGAATCGTTGTCGGTCATGCGAGCTGGCCTCGGTGCCGAAGCCGAGGCGGAGATGGTGGCTGCGATCATGCTCGGTCGGGGGCTGTGCGAGTACATAGGCGATCGTGCGACCGACATACGTGAAGTAGGTGCACTTGTAGTGACGCACGTCGTTCAGGAACCGGCTCGCCGAGAACTTTCGCCGAAGGACAACAGTGGCGCCAACGGCAAGTGAGGGCGACCAACACGCCATGAGGGCATTGCCGTGGAAGAGCGGCATCGCGCAGTAGCTGATGTCATCTCGGGTCACGCCGTAGCCGGCGGCGGCGCGCACGCCTGCCATCGCCAATCGTTCGGTACTGCACACGACGGCCTTGGGCGCGCTCGTGGAACCACTGGTGAACAACAAGAACAGCGCCGTGTCCGGGTCCGGGTCGTTCGCCGGAAGTGGCACTGAGCCGAGGTCGTCGATGACGCGCTGGTAATCCTTTCCGTCAGCACGCCAGACCCGCCCGGTTGCCACGCCGAGGTCGAGGCTGTCGAGCAACGGCTCGTGCAGGGCATCGGTGATGATCAGCTGGCAGTCGGTGTGGCGGATATCGCGGGCCAGTTCCTCGCCACGTCGGGTGGGGTTGATGCCGACGAGCGTGGCACCTACAAAAGCAGCTCCGCCAGCGAGGAACAGGTACTCGGGTACGTTCTCGAGCAGGATCCCGATGTGGAACGGTCCGGGTTGGCGCGATCGAAGCAACATCTCGGCACGAACAGCGCTTGCCTGCACGACCTCGGCCCACGTCCACACCGAGTCTTCGAACAGGTAACCGGCGTGATCGTCGTGGGCGCGGCCGCGCAACAGTGATGCGACGGTGGAGCTCACGTCGGCGTGGCTGGCAGGACGACAGCTGGTAGAGGGTGCCGATAGAGGGCGGCGGCGTTCAGGCTGCACATCTTGCGGACTTCGTCGATCGGAATGTGGCCCCAGGTGTCGGCGATGGTGGCTTGCACATTCGGCCAGATGCTGTCGCCGTGTGGGTAGTCGACCTCGACCATGATGTGATCGACACCGATGATGTGGCGCAGATCGATAGTTGACGGATCGTCGAAGGTGCAGAACCAGAAGTTACGGCGCAGCACATCGGCCGGAGGGATCGGCCATTCGCCCGCATAACCGTTACGACGACACATGATGTCGAGCCGGTCGAGCAACATCGGCACCCAGCCGATGCCGCCTTCGCTCATCGCGATCTGCAACTCGGGATGTTTCAGTGGGTAGCCGCTCCACAACCATTCGGCGCATGCGGCGAGCGACAATTGGCCGAACATGGTCGCGCCGAGTTGCACCGCTGGCGCTCCCTCAGGCGGTGGGTAGGTACCCGAGGATCCAACGTGCAAGCTGATGACGGTGCCTGTGTCGACGCATGCCTCGATGATCGGATCCCACCACCCCGTGAAGATGGAGGGAAACCCGATGGCGTGTGGCCGCTCGGGGAGGGTGACGCTCGTGAATCCGCGCGCAGCGTTGCGTCTGATCTCCTCGGCACCGATCTGCGCGTCGGCGAGGTAGGTGATGCCCATCGGAATGATCCGTTCGGGGTAGGGCAGGTACCACTCCTCATACAACCAATCGTTCCAAGCGCGCGTGACAGCGAGTCCGACCTCTGGGTCGCTCGCAGTGCTGAACACGCGGCCGCAGAAGCCGGTGATCTGCGAGGGAAAGTTCATGGAAGCCCAGACACCGCACAGGTCCATGTCGGAAATACGCGCATGGATGTCGAAGCAACCCCGGCGCATGTCTTCGAATCGTGCGGGCTCGAGGCTGTGCAACTCGCGTCGGCGGCCGGCGACGGCATTCAGCCCAACCTGGCTGAACTGACGATTGTCGAACTGCCAGACCTGATCGCCCTTGTCGGTCTCGATCAGCTGCGGCGCGTGCTCCTGCAGCCGAGCCGGGAGGCGCCCATCGAACATGTCGGGAGGCTCGACGAGATGGTCGTCGACAGAGATCACCGTATAGCGGATGTCCTCGGGGGCAGGGTCGGGCATCAGCACGCCCTGATTAGTAGGGCCGATGATGTAGGTCACGTCGTACGCCTCATCTGTTGCGCCTCATTTGTTGCATCTCACGTCAGTTCTCATGTTCGGGTCTCATGATGTCCGCGGTGGGGCCGACGGTACGAGCCCGAGCTTGTGGGCGACCTCGAGCGCTTGGACGTAACTGCCGTTGACCACAGTGGGGTCATCGACGAGATGGGCAACGGCAGCCCCGACCACTGTGGGAGAGATCCCGTGTTTGGCAACGAACTCGAGCTGCTCTCCGGCGGCGAGCACGCGCTCGGTGGCGACGAAGCCCGGGTTGACGTTGAAGGCCCGAATGCCACGACTGGCGTACTCGACGGTGAGCATGTCTGCAATGCGATGGAATCCGGCCTTGGTGACGGCGTACACCAATGGCCAACCGCCCTCACCAACGGGTGCGCGTGGCGTTGTTTGCCCTGCGCCCGACGTGATGCCGACAATCGTCCCACCCGTGCTGGCAAGCATGTACTGCAACACGCGGCGGGTGATGAGGAGTTGTGCCGTGACGTTGGCGTTGACGCGTTTGATGATGTTGTCGACATCACAATCTGCGAACAGCCGATCGTTGCCGGGGCCCACGTAGATCGCATTGTTGACCAGAACGTCGACGCGTCCACCGAGCAGTTCGATTGCGCGGTCGACGACGACATCGAGGAGGTGCAGTTCGAGAAGATCGAGCCGCACCGGTACCGCCCGAGCGCCGACCGCTTCAATTGCCGCCGCCGTTGTTTCCAGGCTGCCAGGCAGGCTGAGGCCTGTCTCGGGTGCGATCGACTCGGCGTCGCCTTCGCTCATCGTGCGCGCCGTGATGGCAACGTCGTAGCCAGCTGTTGCCAGGGCAATCGCCACAGCCTTGCCGATGCCTCTGCTGGCTCCGGTGACGAGCGCAGTGGGACGGCGTAGCGGTGTCACCGTGCGAGGGGCAGTCGCAGCATCCGGATTGCGTTGCCGCGGGCGATCTTGTACACGGTTGTATCATCGAGATCGACGATCTGCTCGCGGAAGATCTTTTGCGTGTCGGGCCACGTGGAGTCAGTGTGCGGGTAGTCCGTCTCGAACGTGACGTTGTCGACGCCGATGCGATGCAGGCTCTCGAGACCGTGACGGTCGCGGTAGAAGCAGCCGAAGATCTGCCGGTGCCAGTACGTGCTTGGGGGCTCCGGAACGAGTTCGCGAACGCCGCCCCACGCGCGGTGCTCCATCCAGACGTCGTCGGCACGCTCGAGGATGTACGGGATCCAGCCGATTTGGCCTTCGCTGTACGCAAGCCGCAGACCCGGATGGCGCACGAGGAGACCACTGAACAAGAAGTCGGTGAGCGAGCTCATCGCGTTGCCAAAGCTGAGCGTTGCGGCGACGGCGGGAGGCGCATCTGACGATGTCGCCGGCATCTGTGACGACGACCCGATGTGCATGCACACGATCGTGTCGGTCTCCGCACACGCTTCGAAGAAGGGCTCCCAGTAGCCGCTGTGTAGCGTGGGCAGGCCGAGCTTGGCGGGGATCTCGCTGAAGGCAACTGCGGTGACGCCGCGAGCCGCGTTGCGCCGAATTTCATCGGCGGCCATCTGTACGTCCCAGAGCGGAACGATCGGAAGCGGGATCAGGCGCCCGTCCGAATCGCCACACCATTCCTCAACCATCCAGTCGTTGTACGCCGTCACGCACGCCGCAGCGAGTTCTTTGTCGTGGGCTTCGGCAAAGGTTTGTCCACAAAAGCGGGGCATTGTGGGAAAGCACAGCGACGCCTCGACGCCATCGATGTCCATGTCCTCGAGACGAGCCTTCGGGTCATAACAACCGGGACGCATTTCGTCGTAGGTGATAGGCGACAGCGTCATGTCGTCGCGAGCAAAACCGACGGCGGCGACGTGGCGTTTGTGCGGAGCGATGAGATCTTCGTAAAACCAGCAGTCGGACTTGGGTGCGTTGTCGTCCCACTGGAAGTCGTATTTGGTGCCGCCGAGATACTTCATGCTGGCAATACCGCGGCGCTCAACTCGCGGGGCATCGGGATGAGTGCGGAACTTGGCTGGGAGCCAACGTTCGAACAAGTGTGGGGGTTCGACGACGTGATCATCGACGCTGATGATCTTTGGAATCTCGCGCTCGCTCATAGCGGTGGGTTTCCTGACTGAAATACGTGCTGACCGTTGCGGTTGTTGGTTTCTGACACCGTATCAGATTTCTCGGAGGGCACCACGGCGAGCGATATGTCGTCAGCCGATGATGCTGTCGGCGAAGACATCGAGCGAGCGGGTGAACTCCGCGACCGTGCTGCCGGGGAGCGTGACCGTGATGCCGCTCACTCCCAATTCATCGAGAGCCGCGATCTCATCGCGCAACTGCACGGCATCCCACGAGTTGTGGTTGAACCCCGACAGCCCCCATGGCGTGAACCACACCTCGAGTGGTGCAGTTCTCCCGGTCTCCGCGGCGATCCGTTTGGCGATCTCGAATCGCGCGGTGAGGTCCGCTAACGATTCGATGCCCGGTGTATGTAACAACCGTGACGCTGCGGCAGAACTGGGCATCGGGATCCAGCCGTCGGCCATCGTGACCGCACGCCGAATCGCTGCCGTCGAGTTTCCGCCGATCAGGATCGTCGGGCGCGGTCGTTGCGCGGGTACAGGCGCGAGCACATTGTCCGTGGATGAGAACCCCGTCCCAGTCATTGCGACAGGCATTCCTGTCCAAGCTGCGGTCATTGCTGTCAATGCCTCGTCTGTGCGCGCCCCACGGTCGGCGAAACTGGCACCGAGCGCGGCGAATTCAGGTTCGAGGTAACCGGCCCCCACGCCCACGATCAGCCGCCCACCACTGAGTGAGTCGAGCGTGGCCAGGCTGTGCGCCGCCATGAAGGGGTTGCGATACGCAAGGATCAACAAGTTGGTCTGCAGCCGGATATGGCTCGTTGCCGAGGCGGCGAACGACAATGCCACGAACGGGTCGAGCGAGTGGTGGCCACCCCGGCTCAGCCACTTCGCCGATGGAAACGGATGATCGGTCACGAACACGGCATGGAAGCCTGCCGCCTCGGCGCGTTGGCTCACCGTGGCGATGGCATCGGCCGTCGCCAATTCCGGACACGCCGGTAAACGATCGGTGGGCAGGCCAAGTGAGATGAGCATCGTCGTGAGCATAGAATCTGACGGAACGTCAGAAACGACTTGCCAGCAACGAATTGACAACAACGACATTGGTGCGGCCGATGGTGCGCACCCGACACGGGGAGATTTCATGGGCGCGCTTGACGGCAAGGTTGCCATCGTCACAGGAGCCGGACAAGGCGTGGGGCGCTGCCACGCAGAGTTTCTCGCCGCGCAGGGTGCGAGTATTGTCGTGAACGACATCAGTGAGCGTGCCAATGAGACCGTCGCTGCAATCGTCGGTGCGGGTGGCGGCGCCGTCGCTCAACGGGGCAGTGTCAGCAAGTGGGACGATGCTGAAGCGTTGGTACAACGCGCCGTCGACGAATTCGGCGATCTGCACATTCTGGTGAACAACGCCGGCTTCCTGCGTGATGCGATGAGCTTCTCGATGGACGAAGCCCAATGGGATTCAGTCGTCGATGTACACCTCAAGGGCCACTTCGCACCGAGCCACTTTGCGGCGACGTATTGGCGCGGTCAGGCCAAATCGTTCGGAGAGAACGTAGAGCTACCGCAGCGACGGATCATCAACACCACGAGCGAGAGCGGGCTCTTCGGCGGCGCTGGTCAGAGCAACTACGGAAGCGCCAAGGGCGGCATCATCACGATGTCCTTGATACACGCACGCGAACTGCAGCGCTACAACGTCACCGTCAACGTGATCGCGCCGCGAGCGCGTACGACGATGACCGACGTCAACCCCAAATTCGCCAAGCCCGAATCCGGCTTCGACAAGTACGATCCCGCCAATGTCAGCCCGATGGTTGGTTTTCTGGCGAGCGACGCAGCCAGTGATATCAGTGGGCAGGTGTTCATCGTGCTTGGCGATCAGGTGCATCGCATGCAACCTGCAACGATTCTGTCCTCAGTCACCGCGGGTGCCACGCGTTGGACGATCGAAGGTATCGCAGCCGCCAAGGAGCAGCTTTTCGCTGGCGCCCCAAGTGGGGTTCCGGTCTGGGGCGGACCGCCGATGTGAATCAGTGGCCGGTGAGTGAGCGGTACACGAGCATCGCCAGTGTGTCGCGCAGTGCTCCGGTGGGTGCACCTCGGCGGGCGATCTCATTGCGGTAGGGAAGCAGCCGCTCGATCATTGCGATCATCGAGGTCGCCGTCACGAAGGGATGCATCGCGGCAGGAAGTCGTCCAGCGGATTGGGCGCCTTCGACCATCTTTCCCATTGCCGGAATGAGCAACAGGTTTGCTTTCGAACGTGCCTCACGAAACGCTGCGTTGCCTTCCTCGGCCTTGAGGTTACGGACCCTGAGCACAGCACTGTGGTCGTCCCAAAAGGTCATGTATGCATCGACGAACGCCTCGGCTCGTTGCAGCCCGTCGTCTCCGTCCCAACCGGCGGTCAGATGCGAGACAAGGGGGGCCTCATCAAGCGTCGCCTGTTCGGCAAGGGCAAGGATCGCAGCATCGACATCGACGAAGTACTGATAAAAAGTCGCGGGGGAGGAACCGACTTCTCGCGTGATGTCGACGATGCGAAGTTCGAGTACCCCTGACGCCGAGAGCAGCTTGGCCGTTGCTTCGAGAAGCCTCGCGCGAGTGGTCTCGGCTCGCGTGCCCAGCACCCGACCGTCGACGCCGAGGATGGTCTTGTTCGGACGTGGCACCGTTCCCCCTTGCGCGTTCTATGCACCGTACACGGGTGTCGGAGCCGGAGCGGTCAACAACAAGTCCGACACAAGCGCTCCGATCTCAGCAGGTTCGAACTGCTCACCCTTGTCGAACACTGAGCCATGGTGCCAGCCGTCGGCGATGCTGAGTTGGCCCCCGGCGATCTCGAACATTCGCCCGGACACCGTGCAGAGTTCCGAGCCGAGCCACACCACTAAGGGGCTCACGTTGGCGGGGTCCATCGCGTCGAAACCATCGTCGGGCTTGCGCATCATGTCGGCAAAAGCTTCCGCGGTCATTCGGCTCCGCGCGGATGGGGCAATGCCATTGACGAGGATGCCGTAACGGCCGAGCTCCTGCGCTGCCACGATCGTGAAGCCGGCGATGCCCGCCTTTGCGGCGGAGTAGTTGCCCTGCGAAACGCTGCCGAACAGACCAGCCCCTGATGAGGTCGTGATCACGCGGGCCTCCACCGGTGTACCCGCCTTGGCTTGAGCACGCCAATAGTCGATCGCGTGGCGCACCGGGCAGAACATGCCACGCATGTGCACGCGCATGACGGCGTCCCACTCGTCGACGGACATGTTCACGATCATGCGGTCGCGCACGATACCTGCGTTGCACACCAACGTGTCGAGCCGGCCGTAGACAGAGATCGTTTGCTCGATGAGGTGGCCCGATTGCTCCCAGTCACTGATGTCGTCGCCGTTGACGATGGCTTCGCCTCCGTGGGCGCGGATCTCCTCCACTACTTCCTGTGCCGGTGACAGGCTGCCTCCGGATCCGTCGAGTTCGGCCCCGATGTCGTTGACAACGACCTTCGCGCCTTCGGCAGCAAACGCCAGTGCATGGGCGCGTCCCAAGCCGCGCCCCGCTCCGGTGATGATGACGACCCGGCCGTTGCAGATTCCCATGATGCCCTCCTACATCGCAGCCGAGAACGCGGCCGCGTGTTCGTCGCTGTTGCCAAAATGGGTGTCGAGCACGCAGGCGCGCTTCCAGTAGCGCTGCGCGTCGACCTCCCATGTGAAACCCATGCCCCCATGCACCTGAATGCACGTCTTGCCGCAGAACAGGGCACTATCGCCGGCGAGCATCTTGGCCATGCGCGCCGTCTGCATCAGATCTAGGCTGTCTCCGCGACCATCGATGTTGACGGCCGCTGCATAAACTGCAGCGCGGGTGACCTCGGCCTTGGTGAGCATGTCGGCGAGGAGGTGCTTCACCGCCTGGAACGCTCCGATCGGACGACCGAACTGCTCGCGTTGCATGGCGTATGCCTTGGCGAGATCGATTGAGGCGAGGCACAGACCCAGCTGTAATGCGGCTGTGAGCACCATGCCGTCGCGTCGCCATTGGTTCGCCGCCGAATGGTCGCCGAGTTGTTCGCCTTGTGGGAGATGTGTGACTGCTGTGATCGGTGTGAGTGCGTCGAGCGGGCGTTCGGCA
>JAYTWP010000366.1:0-4410 GCA_043743395.1 Actinomycetota bacterium
CTTGCGCCAACCCGAGCGATCGCGCGGGGCTGGCTGATGAAGCGCCAGGGCCTCGGCAGCTTCGGCCGGGGCCGCGTGATTCGAGCAACCTATGGTGGGCCCATGACGAATGTGGCCGACGTAACCGAGGTGACCGACGTGACCGAGATCCGCGGCGAACTCGACAAATGAATGACGCTGTGCGCAACGCCGATGTGCCGATCAAACCGGCGGCAACAGTCATGCTGGTGCGCGACGCTGCCGACCGCGACGGCATCGAGGTCTTCATGCTCCGCCGAACACTGCAGGCAGCCTTTGCTGGCGGCATGTACGTGTTTCCGGGAGGTCGACTCGATGCAGTCGATGGCGGCCCAGAGATGGAGCAAATGTGTGATCACCTCACGGATGCCCGAGCCAGTGCGCTGCTTCAAATCGATCACGGTGGACTTGCCTATTGGGTCGCTGCCATTCGTGAATGCTTCGAGGAGGCCGGCGTGTTATTGGCTCGTTCCGTGGATACCGGTGACGAGGTCCGTTTCGATGAACCCGATATCGCGCAGCGCTTCAACGCTGCGCGCCATCGGGTGCACGACGGCACGCTCGATCTGATCGAGTTGTGTGAGGCGGAGGGTCTGCGCCTCATGACGGACTGCATCCACTACACCGCGCATTGGGTGACACCGGTGGGAGAGTCACGCCGGTTCGACACGCGGTTCTTTCTGGCTCGTGCGCCGCACGCTCAAGTGCCGCTTCATGATGACGGCGAAACCATTGCCAGCCTGTGGGTGAACCCAACTGTTGCACTCGAACGCGAGCGTGCTGGCGACCTGGTGATGTTGCCGCCCACGATTTCGTGCCTGCAGTTTCTCCAACCGCACGCTTGTGCCGATGACGCCCTGGCCGCTGCTGCGTCGCAAGGTGTGCCGCCGCGCATTCTTCCCAAGGTGAGGTTCGCCGAGCCGGGCAGCCGCATTGAGGTCGTGCTCCCGGGTGAGACCGGCTACGACGACTTGCCCTGAAGCATCCGACGTTGGCTCAGGCCTTGTCGAACGCGGCAGCCACCGCGGCAAGCATGCGTGCCGAGCAGCCCGACATGTTGACGGGCGGGGCGATGTCATCGATGATGCGCTTCGCGATCGACCGGAAAACCGTGGCAGCCGCGCCGCCCTCGAGAGACAGCGACACCGGGACCCCTGCGTCGCCGCCGGCGCCGACCGCTGACTCGAGTGGTACCTGGCCGAGCAGTGGCACGCCGATTTCGTCGGCGAGCGCTTGACCGCCGCCGACGCCGAACAGCGGGTACGACTCGCCGTGATCACAAGTGAACGAGCTCATGTTCTCGATCACTCCGGCGACTCGGAGGAAGCTACGGCGGGCCATGTCGGCAGCGCGGCTGGCCACCTTCTGAGCGGCGACCGCTGGAGTCGTGACGATGATCAGATCCGTGCGCGGCAGCATCCGCGCGAGGCCCATTTGTACGTCGCCGGTTCCGGGGGGCATGTCGATGATGAGGTAATCCATGTCGCCCCACGCGACATCACGGAGGAACTGCTCGACGGCTTTGGTGAGCATGAGACCGCGCCACATCAGCGCCGTGTCTTCGTCGACGAGAAAGCCTGTACTCACGACCTTGAGCTGGCCGGTGCCGACCTTGAGCGTGTTCGGGATGATCTTCGGACGATCTGAGCCCTCGACTGCTTCGGCCTCGAGTCGATCGGAGATCCCGAGCAGGCGCGGGACCGAGAATCCCCAGATATCGGCGTCGAGCACCCCCACGGTGAGACCTTGCGCGGCGAGGGCCGCAGCGAGGTTGACCGTGACCGAGCTCTTGCCGACTCCACCCTTGCCGCTCGCGATCGCGAGGATCCGACACGATTGAGGCACCTCGGTATCGGGGGCATTTTCTCGTGCCGACCAACGCGCCTTGAGCATGACTTCGGTGCGCTCTTCGCTGGTCATTTCGCCCCATTCAATGCGCACATGGCGCACGGCCGGGTGCAGCGCAACCCGCGACTCGACATCGGACTTGATCTGCGCGCGAAGTGGGCATCCGCCGATCGTGAGCTTCACCCATACCGTGACATCGACGCCGCCGGTGGAGTCGGCCGGGCCCACAAAGACGTCGGGGACCATACCCAACGTGACGATGTCGGAGCCGAGTTCGGGGTCGATCACGGCCCGCAAAAGGCTGAAGATGTCGTCTCGAGTGGGTGCCTGGGGACTGGTCACGCTCATACGAAAACTTATCGTAGGGCTCTCCGGTAATCGACGTTGCGGCCAAATGCCGATATCGTTCCCCGAGCAAGCGTCTCTCCGAGGAGGATCACATGATCACGTTGACCGATACCGCAGCCATTAAAGTCAAAGAACTGCTAGCAGCCGAAGGTGCCACTGACCTGGCGCTTCGCGTTGCTGTTCGTCCTGGCGGCTGTAGCGGTTTTTCCTACGAGATGTTCTTCGACGGTGATGTTGCACCCGACGACGAGCAGGCCGAGTTCGGCGAAGGCGTTCGCGTTCTTGTCGATCCGGCATCGGCGCAGCTGCTTCTCGGAGCCTCGCTCGACTACAAAGATGGCCTCAATCAGGCTGGGTTCAACATTACGAACCCCAACGCGTCGCGCAGCTGCGGCTGCGGCCAAAGTTTCAGCTGACGCAGTCGATCACTTCACAAGGGTATCCAGCGCTTCGTCCAGCTCGGTCTGATCCCAGATGGCGTCGAGCCGCGACATGACTTTGCCTTGTGCGTCGGCCAACCAGATCACGGGTTCGTAGTTGAGGTTGTAGGCCTGAACTGCGGGTGCTGCCACGGTTGCGGTGTCATCCACGTACACGTCGGCATGAACGATGGCGATCTTGTCACCGAGCCGTTTGCCCGCCGCGATCAGTGCCTCGAGTCCAGGCGCGCACGTGCCGAACTGACAATGTGCGGGGGTACCGATCATGTATGCGACCGGCTTGCCCGACGCCAATGCCTGAGTGAGCGTCTGCGCGTGGAATGGGCACGGCCCACCGGTGAGTCGGGTGCAGATCGGATTCACGCCGCGGGGGTTGTCGGTGGTTGGTGTGTCGAAGGGGGGAAGCTGTTGACCCACGAGCGGCACCGCAACGCTGGACGGATCGTTGATCTGCAGTGCGCCACCCTTTGGTGTGCCGCCATCGATGATGAGCGCGTACATGCCAATCTTGTCGAGCTGAGCATGGAAGTCCCAATAGGTCAGCGCATTCGTGACGTTTCGACGCTTTGCGGACAACGCGGGAATCACCGTCTTGCCGGTGTTGATGTCGACGATCTTTGCATTGAGAACCTGCGGTCCGTCGGACAGCACAGCTTGCTTGCTGGCGAGAGAGATCGGGAGACGAACAAATCCAGGCACGAGGACGGATTGATCGAAGCGTTGGGCAACGTCGTATCCGTCGGCGGAGGTCTTGATATCGCCGCTGCCGTTGGCCTTCGCGGTGTCGTTGGTCTTGGTCGTGTCGCTGGTTGCGCCGGTGGCGCTGCCCGCTGTGGGGGGCCCTGTCGTGGAAGACTTTGTACCGTCTCCACAGGCAGCGAGCACTAATGCACTTGAAGCAAGAAGAAAACTTCGGCGATCGACCGGTGGCACCCGGCAAACTCTATCGAGTGTTGCTCATCGCGGTCCGGTGTGAAAATCTTCCCGCTCGATGAACGCGCCAGCACTCCCCGAGCAAGACGAACGTCGCCGTCGTCGTCGCCGCCGTCGTCGCGTCGGCGTTTTTGTGGCGTTGGTGCTGAGTGCCGGCTTTGCCGGTGGAGCGTTCTGGGCCATTCCCGTCATCCAGAACGATCTCACGGCCAAGGTGAGTGCGCGTCTCGCCGCGGATGGCGTCAAAGGTGTCACGGTCAAGTTCTCGGGGCAGGACGGCACGCTCGGTTGCGTCTCAGAGCTTGCCGACGCCGATGCGGTCCGACGGTCGGTGCTGGACATTGAAGGCGTGCGAGTGGTGCGACTCGCACCAACCTGCACCGGTGTCACGACACCGACCACGCCGGGCACGAACGGGTCTGGCACCACGTCCGGATCGCTCGTTGCCTCGCCGATCACGCCCGTTGTGAAGGTGAGTCTTGACAGCAAGGTGATGGTGTCGGGCCAGGTTGCGAGCGCCCTCCAGGGCTATCGACTGGTCGATGCAGCGACGAAGGCGTACGGTGCGGCCAACGTTGCGTCGACTCTCTCAGTCGGCGATGGTGCCGGGCCGCGAAGCGACGCATTGGTCGGAAACCTCGTATCGCTCGTCTCGGTATTTGCCGGGCGGCTGCAGGCCGGTGAGGCCGGCGTCTTGAACGACAAGTTGTACCTCAAGGGCACCACCGCAGACGACGCCGCACTCACCGAGCTCACGCAAGCAGCACGAATCGCAGGGGTTGCGTCCGGCGATATCGCACTTGCTGTCAGCCAATCAACTGGC
>JAYTWP010000367.1:0-3395 GCA_043743395.1 Actinomycetota bacterium
TGCCTGCTCGCCAACGCGCCTGCGTCACGCTGCGATACTTCGAGGAGCTCTCCATCGAGCAGATCGGGTCGACGCTCGGCGTGTCGGTCAACTCGGTGAAGACCCACCTGCAACGAGGAATGGCGACGCTCGACCGGCTGTTGAGCGAACGATGAACGGCACGATGCTCGAGCGCCAGTTGATTGAGGCCTTCGCCGATGTGAGGGTCTCCGTGCAAGAGAACCCGGACCTCTTCGCGCGGGTAACCAGATCGATCGAGGACGCGCGAAGCCGTCAGCGGTTCAGGCTGAAACTCGTTGGGTTGATCACCGTATTCATTCTTGCCAATGCCGCCCTGGCGCTGGCGCTGTCCGACTTCAACAATGGGAGGTTCACCATGCCGTGGTGGGTTATTGAGATGATCACAAACGTTGTGCTCGGTGCGCTCGCGATCGGGCTGGGACCGTTCATCAAACGGTTCGGTCGCTCGTATGCGGCCGATGTGTTTCGCGCGAATCCACGAACCGGCAAGAGCTACCTTGTCCTGACCGATGTTGCGTACTATCTCGTGTTCACGTCGTTTGTGCTCTTCACCGTGACGTTCGTTGAGGCGACGGATTGGAAGCGCTCGACGGGCGCGCAACTCAAGCATGAGGTCGCACGTGTCGGCGGCATCTTGCTCATCATGGGTGTTCTCCATGCGGCCAATGTTGTTGCGTTGCCTGTGATCGGTCGACTGCTGTCGAGCAACAAAAAGCTCGACGACTCTCGCGCTGATCGCCCCTTGGCTCAACCACCGTCGGGCTCGATACCGCCGCTGGGACCGGGCACGTGGATACTGCGCATTGAGCAAGCACCAGCCGACAACGCGGCCCCACCGGATGCCCAGGCACCACCACTCGACTCCTCATCGCCGCACTGAAATCGCGCGTCCGCCCATCTATCTGAGGCCGACACCGACCGCCAGGACCACGATCGTCAGGGCAATGAGCCCGATGATGATCGCCTTCGTCCAGCGACTCGGTCGCCACCCGTCGTCTTGGGCAGCAAAGGTGAACCGCGTTGTCGTCGAGATCGCGCCGTAAACCGCGAGCATGACGCCGAATCCAGCCACGGCGTGCACGGACCAGCCAAACGAGTCGACGATGGTGCCCCCAACGAAGAGTGAAGGAACCGCGGCGACGAGAACGCACAGCAGCCGCGCGGGCCAACGCCAGTCGGTTCTCGACAGCGCAAGTCCACCGCCGATAACGGCAGGCGCCATCTGTCCTCCTGCAGCGACGAACAACGGCAGGATGCCGATCACACCGAACACGCGGACGATCGTGAGTTTCCAGCGGCGCGAAGTTCGCTGCCGAGCGAGTGCCACCACAGATTGCGTCAGTCCGAAGATCGTGAAACCAATGACAATGAAGATCGTTCCGCTCCATGTGAATTCGGGATCTTTCGCAATCAGGCGCATCCAGAGTCTCGCCATGACTCCAAGCGCGCTACCTCCGAACAGACCAAGTGCGAGTGTCGGCAAGACCCTGCGCCGTGCGCGCTGAAGGGTCGTGGCGGGAATATACCCACCGGGGTATGCGTTATACAGCTGTCCTGAACCCACATTGGGTCCAAGCGAGAGGAACGTACATGTCAACCGTGATCAGAGCCGACGATCAGGCCAGCTTCAAGCGTGAGGTGCTCGACTCGACGGTGCCCGTCGTCGTCGACTTCTGGGCTGCGTGGTGCGGGCCATGTAAGGCCGTTGCTCCCGAGGTCGAAGCGCTCGCCAACCAATACGGCACTGCGATCAAGGTCGTCAAGGTCGATGTCGACGCGAACCAGGCTGCCGCTGCCCAATATGGCATTCGTGGCATACCCACGATCGGACTGTTCGAGGGTGGCAAGCTGACCAAGCAAGTGGTCGGCGCCCGCCCGCGCTCGGCCATCGAATCCGAACTCGGCTTGACTCGCTTCGCGGTGACCGCCAAGAAGTGAGGGCATGAACTGCCCGCGGCCGACCATCGGTCGCTCCAACGTCGTCCTTTTTGGTCGCGCTCGTTCTGTTGTTTGTGGCGTCCGGTTATCGAGCGAGTTCGTCGTCTGAGGCGAGCGCAGCGACCGGGCCATCGACCTCGACGAACGCAGTAGCGATCACCGTGGGTGGGTTTCGTACATGCGAGACGCGACGATTAATCCGGAGATGCCAGTCAGACCAGCCACCGCATAGATCGCCGCGCTGATCGATATCAGGTCCGCGAGTACGCCGGCGAGGAGCGCCCCGATCGCGAAGCCGCTGTCGCGCCACAGGCGGTAGACCCCAACGGATCGCGCTCTCCATGACGGGTGGGCGACATCACCGATCGCGGCAAGAAGTGTGGGATACACCATGGCGGTGCCTGCGCCGAGAATCATTGCGCCGATCGCCCACGCTGCGAAGCCTTTGGTGGCCGCGATCCACGCGATTGCGACGGCTTGGGTCAGCATCCCTCCGACGATCAATGGCTTGCGGCCGACGCGGTCGGACAGGCCTCCGGTGTACAACTGGCCGACACCCCATACGGCGGGATACAACGCGGCGAGTATGCCGATGCGCCCGATCGACATTCCGGTCCGTGCGAACAAGATGGGGAACAGACCCCACGCAAGACCGTCGTTGAGGTTGTTGACGAGTCCGGCTTGCGAACACGCCGACAGCGCTTTGTCATCAAAGGTCGTGAGTCGAAAGATCTCGCGGGTGGACAGACCCTCGTGATGGCTGTCTCGCGTACTGACGTGGCTGGCGGCTTCGTGGCGGGCGTGATCGCGTGTTTCGCGGACAAAGAACACTGACAGTCCGAGCCCGAGTCCGGCGTAGGCGAGACCGAGGAAGAACGGCTCGGGACGCAGCCCGCCATGTTGGGCGATGTATCCGGTGGCGAGCGCGGTGACCGCTACGGCGCCGTAGCCGGCTGCTTCGTTGAGCCCCATCGCAAAGCCACGTCGAGCGGGACCGACGAGGTCGATCTTCATGATCACCGTGGTCGACCAGGTGAGGCCTTGATTGACGCCGAGGAGTACATTGGCGAAGACGACCCAACCCCAAGTGGGCGCCCACATCAGGAGTAACGGGATCGGCAGCCCAACGATCCATCCGGCAACGAGGACCGGTTTACGACCAAAGCGGTCGGACAACGTTCCGGCGAAAAAGTTCGTTGCTGCCTTGACCGCGCCGAACGCGACGATGAATGTGAGTGTCGCTGTGAATGCGGTGAGGCCGAACTCCTGGCTGGCGAGCAACGGCAAGACGGTGCGCTCTTGGCCGATCATTCCGCCGACGAGCGCATTGACCCCGACGAGCAGTGAGAACTGCGCGATGTTCTCGCGTAGCCCGAGTCGTAACGGCGATTCGCTACCCGGGCGGCTCATGTGGAAACCGTACCCCCCATGTGTGC
>JAYTWP010000368.1:0-4407 GCA_043743395.1 Actinomycetota bacterium
AGTGGCGCTGCAGGCAGGTTGCGCGGTCCCGGCTTGGAGACGCGTTGGTCGAGTTCGGTCCATCCGGGAATCGCGGGTAGCGGCTGCTTGGAGGCAGCGTCGAGACTGCCGATGACGTCGTCTTGTCTCCACATCACACCCTTGGGCATGCCGGTGGTACCGCCGGTGTAGAGCATGTACAGATCATCGGGGCTGCGACCCCAGGGCGCTGCTGTGCGCTTGGTCGTCGACGCCGCTGCGGTCTCGTATGCAATTGCCCAATCCGGGCACGGATCCGTGCCGTCGTCGACCCACAGCCACGTACGAATCGCAGGGAGTTGATGACGAAGTCCATCGCAGCGAGCCGTGAACGTGCCGTGAAAGACGACCGCAACGGCGTCGGCGTTGTGCCACAGATAGTTCAGTTCATCGTCGGTGTAGCGGTAGTTGGTGTTGACCGGTACGAGGCCGATCTTGTACATCGCGAACATGCTCTCGAGGTACTCGGGGCAGTTGTACAAATAGTGGGCGACCTTGTCCTGCTGCCGCACACCGGCCGCGAGCAGCGTGACTGCGATGCCATCGGCACGCTGATCGAATTCGCTCCAGCTAAACGCGCGATCGCCCTGCAGTTGAGCAACGGCGTCGGGGAACCGATCTGCGTGACGTTCCCAAATATCAGCAAAGTTCCAACCCGGTGTGCTCACCCCGCTGAATCTAGGACCGTCAGCCACAGATTTCCTTGGCGATATGAATCCAGAAGTCGGCGGCGAGGCCGAGCGACTCGGTGTCGATGCGCTCATCGTTTCCGTGGAATCGGGTACCAAACATCTCGAACGTCACTTCGTTCGAGAACAGGCCGGTACCGTACGCGATGGCGCCCTTGTCGCGGAAGAACCGGGCGTCGGTTCCGCCGACGATGAGACCCGGCATCAACTCGGCTCCCGGGTACGCAACTTGCGTGGCGTTCGAGAGTGCGTCCCACAACACATTTCCTCGTGGTGATTCGGTGGCGTCGTGCTGCTGGATCGGGCTGACCTCGACATGATCGAACAGCTCACCGAGCGCGTCTCTCAACATTGCATCTACGTCGGCCTGAGTCGTGCCGGGCACGGTGCGGATATCGACGTCGAGTTCGACGAGATCCGGGATGATGTTCGTCTTCTGCCCTCCGTGCGCGACGTTGGGTGAGATCGTGGTGTGCGTATGCGCGTGACACGTGCGCGCCAGTGCGGGTGGGAGCGTGTCGATCGTTTCCCAGATGCGCCCCGCGTCGAGCAGACCCTCCTTGAGGTCGTCTGGCAGCAGCATCGATGCCACCTGCGCCTTCCAGATGTCACTGATCTGCGCGGCGGGCCGATACTGCGCCAATCGGCGCACGACCTCCGCGGCTTTGATGAGCGCGTTGTCTGCACCAAAGGGCATCGAGCCGTGAGCCGGCGTACCGCGTACACAAAGCCGTCGCCAGGCAATGCCCTTCTCTCCGGTGTTGACGACAACACGTCTCACATCGTCGGCCCCGACAGATGACCAACCGCCCATCTCTGTGAGCACGAAGTCACTTCGAATCGCGCCCCATTGGTTGTTGCACATCCATTCGGCGCCCCACTTGCCACCGGCTTCCTCGTCGGCAACACCGAAGTAGATCAAGGTGCCCTTGGGTCGCCAACCGCTCTTTGCGAGCTGGCGGAATGCAACCGCCATCGACGCCGTGATGTTGAGCATGTCGATCGCGCCGCGACCCCACACCTCGCCATCGATCAGCTCGCCCCCGAAGGGGTCACGCGACCAACCAGCAGGGTTCACTGGTACGACGTCGGTGTGACCCATCAGGCACAGAGTTGGCGCCGTAGGATCCGAGCCCTCGATGCGGGCGACCATCGACCCGCGGCCGGGCATCGACTCGAACTGTTCGATGCCGACGCCAGCGCCCTCGAGGTAGGTCTCGAGCAGCGAAGCGTTTCGAACTTCGCCTCCGGAGGTCGGGGTGCCGTCGTTGACGCATTGGTTGCGGATCAGTGTCTGTAACAGCTCGGTGGTTGGTCCCATGAGTTCGTTGGCCATGCGCCATCTGATCGCATTCGGGGCACAGTTTCAAGCGGGCGCGCACGGTGCGACGCCGACGTCAGGCCAAAGGCGGAGGACCCTCACGGAGCCGGTCGAGCGAGGCGGCAACGGGATCAGGGCCATGCATTGCATCCCACAAACTCTCCACCCACCAGGTGGCGCCGGTGTCGGCCCACGCTGCGGGCGAGTGTTCTTGGTTGCTGCCTTCCACGACAATGTCGTACGGACGGTTGCCGATGTTGGTGCGAATCGAGGGCATCGCCGATGCGAGCTCTTCGATGGTTGCCTGGCGCGCGGTGCCGTCGACGACCACCTGTGGCAACAGACCATCCCAACGCAACGCGCGTTCCATCGACTTGGTGGACTGCAGCGCACCCACACACCACACCGGTGGCCGCGGCTGCTGGACGACGTGTTTGATGGCGGGGAAGTCGTTGGGAGCGATCGAGTAATGCTTACCGGTGAACGTGACGGGCTCGCCGCTCCACAGTCCGCACATGATCTCTAGGCCTTCGTCCAACAACTCGGCGCGGGTGCGCCGATCGGTTTGTTCGCCGAAGTTCGAGAAACCAGTGTCGGGTGCTCCGAGGCCCACCGACAAGGTGACACGGCCAGAGGAAAGTCGATCGAGTGTGGCTACCTGGCCCGCCAACTCCCACGGCTTGCGGCGTGACACAGGGGTAAGCAGTGTGCCGAGGCGAAGCGTGGTGGTACCAATGGCGGCCGCGGCGAGCGATACCCACGCATCAACCCCATAGATGCCCTCCCACACGAAGAGACCGTCCCAACCGCTCTGCTCGGCGACCGTTGCCATAGTGGCGACATCGGTTGCGTCTCCCCAAGGAACAACGAAACCAAACTTCATGCCTTCATCCTTGCCCGCGGGCCCGACCGACGCAACAGCGTGGACGTGGCGGGCGTAACGTGACGCCATGGATTTCGAATTGCCCGCCGAGAACGACCCAAGGCGTCTCGCCGTGCGCGAGTGGATCCGCCAGAACCCGAAGCCATCGGGTCAGACGTTGGCGGCAGCCGGATACGTCGCACCACATTGGCCTGCACCGTGGGGATTGGCCGCCGATCCCATCCATCAGCTGATCATCGATGACGAACTCAATCGGGCGCAGATCCGCCGTCCAACCAATCCGATCGGTATTGGCTGGGCCGGACCGACCTTGTTGTATGCAGGCACCGCCGAGCAGAAGCAGCGTTACCTCGCACCACTGTTGAGTGGACAGGAGTTCTGGTGCCAACTGTTCAGCGAGCCCGGCAGCGGAAGCGATCTCGCCAGCCTCGGCACACGTGCGGTACGTGATGGCGATGAGTTCATCGTCAATGGTCAAAAGATCTGGACGAGCGGCGCACAGCACGCCAAGTACGGCATCCTCATCGCGCGCACCGATCCAGATTTGCCAAAGCACAAGGGCATCTCTTACTTCGTGTGTCCGATGGATTTGGCAGGCATCGAGATTCGCCCGATCACCGAGATGACTGGTGGGCACACCTTCAATGAGGTGTTCTTCACCGATGTGCGCATCCCTGCCGAAAACCTCATCGGCGACCTCAACGATGGCTGGCGGCTCGCCAAAGTCACCTTGGGCAACGAGCGCGTATCGCTCTCCACCGGCGGTGTGTTGTGGGGCAATGGTCCAACGGCACTCGAGATGCTCGATGCGGTGCGCGAGAACGGCCCTATCACAGATCCGATGATGAGGCAGCGTTTGGCGTCGATCTATATCGAGCACAAGTTGCTCGACCTCATCCGGTTGCGCACCTTGTCGGCAAAGCTACGTGGCGAACAGCCCGGACCCGAAGCCAGCATTCGCAAAATCATGGCCGACGAACACGGCCAACACGTGATGGCTGCCGCGCGTGATCTCATCGGCGCGAGCGGCATGCTCACGAGCAGTCAGGGCATTGCCGTATTCGTGCCCGGTACCGACACGAAAGGCCTCGGACCTGGCCGACCCCCCAGCGATCTCGGCGATGCAGGTTGGTACGACGGATTCATGTTCAGTCAGGCCCTCACTATCGGCGGTGGCACAGGCGATGTGCAACGCAACATCGTCGCCGAGCGAGTGCTCGGACTTCCTCACGACATCGACGCGCAAATCGGCATGACGTGGGCCGAGGCGCAGCGCGGCGCCGCGAAGTAAGGCAGCATGGGGAAGTGACCAACACAGTGCAGCCGTCTCTTAGCGGGTATCAGCTCAGCAACCGCTACGAACTCGACACCGGGCGGGTGTTCCTTTCAGGCGTGCAAGCCTTGGCCCGTTTGCCCCTCGAGCAAATGCGCGTCGATCGCCTCAACGGTCTGAACACGGCCGCCTTCGTATCGGGGTATCCGGGTTCGCCGTTGGC
>JAYTWP010000369.1:0-1905 GCA_043743395.1 Actinomycetota bacterium
AGCTGTTGATCGGAGAGTGGCTGACCGATGCCACCCTGCAGATAGCACGCATCGAGCAGAGTCAGGCGAATGCCACTCTGTCGCGCGGCTTCGATGATCGCTAGGCCCATTGCGTTCGGCTCGGAGTAGGGCTCGCCGCCGGGAGCGTGATGCACGTAGTGGAATTCGCCGACACACGTGTAGCCGGCCTCCAGCATCTCTGCAAACACCGCCCGGGCCAGCGGCACGTAGTTGTCGGGCGTGAGTCGATTTGCGATCGCGTACATCTGCTCGCGCCATGTCCAGAAGTCGCCGGCACCCCGATGCGTGCGTCCGCGCAACGCGCGGTGAAACGCATGGCTGTGCGCGTTGGCGAGACCAGGCAGCGTCAGACCGTCGAGCCGCTCGGCATCGGCTGGACAATCGAGATCGGTGTCGATGGTCGCAATGAGCCCATCGACAATCCCGATCAGCACACCACCGGCCACCCTGTGCGGTAGCGCGGCGTGTTCGCACCAGATGCACCGACGTGTCATGAATCAGCTACCGACGCGTTCCACGAAGGCCGTAATGCGCTCGACGAAGGCGTCGCGGTGAAAGCGCTCGAACTGCTCCCAGGTGCTGAACGTAGTGGGATCGGTGACCCGATCGACGAAGAGCGTTCCATCGAGGTGATCGCATTCGTGTTGGAACGTGCCGGCGGTGAGCCCACGTTTGATCTCATCGTGGGGTTGGCCGTCTCGGTCGAGATAGCGCACCCGCACCGACACGAACCTGCTGACCTCGCCGCGCAGGTTCGGCACGCTGAGGCACCCTTCGTTCACCTCGAATCGTTCATCACCGACGGGCTCGATGATGGGGTTGATCACAACAGTGAGCGGGATGGCAGGCTTGTACGGATATCGCGGATTGTTGTTGACCTCGATCACGGTCACGCGCAGCACCTCGCCCACTTGGTTGGCCGCGATACCCGCCCCATTGGCGTTGCGCATGGTGTCGATGAGGTCGTCGACGAGCTGTTGAACATGGGCGCCGGCAATCTCGTCGGGCGCAACCTCACGTGCGCGCTGGCGGAGCACCGGGTGACCGATGGTCACGATTTCGCGAATCATTGCCCGGCCATTGGGATGACGACTCCCCGCTCGACGGCGACGCGCTGCGCAATCTCGTAGCCCGCGTCCGCATGGCGGATGACGCCCATGCCGGGATCGTTGGTGAGCACGCGCTCAAGCTTCTCCGCCGCCAACGCAGTGCCATCAGCCACCGATACCTGCCCGGCGTGGATAGAGCGACCGATGCCCACACCACCACCGTGATGAATACTGACCCACGAAGCACCCGATGCGGTGTTCACCAAAGCGTTGAGCAGCGGCCAGTCGGCGATGGCGTCGGAGCCATCAGCCATTGCCTCGGTTTCGCGGTACGGCGACGCGACCGAACCCGAATCGAGATGATCTCGACCGATCACGATCGGAGCTTTCAACTCGCCACGGCGGACCATCTCGTTGAAGCGCAAGCCGAGGCGATGGCGCTCGCCATACCCGAGCCAGCAGATGCGCGCCGGGAGACCTTGGAAGGCAACCCGTTCGCCGGCGAGGCGAATCCAACGATGAAGATCGTCGTGATCCGGGAACTCGTCGAGCACGGCCTTGTCGGTGGCAGCAATGTCGGCCGGGTCACCGGACAGCGCGACCCAACGAAACGGACCGAGTCCCTCACAAAACAATGGACGAATATATGCGGGCAAGAATCCCGGATAGTCGAACGCGCGCCCGTAGCCGCCTAGGGCCGCCTCAGCGCGAAGACTGTTGCCGTAATCGAACACTTCCGCTCCGCCATCCATGAAGCCGACCATCGCCTCGCAATGGCGGGCGATCGATTCGCGTGCACGGCGGATATAGGTATCCGGGGCGTCTAGGCGTAGTT
>JAYTWP010000370.1:0-4247 GCA_043743395.1 Actinomycetota bacterium
GGCGCGGATTGCATCGAGTACTACGCCGGTGCGGCGGCGACGATCCATGGCGATCACTACGACCTCGGCGCGTCGTGGGCATACACGCGCCGAGAACCGCTCGGTGTGTGCGTAGGTATCGGTGCGTGGAACTATCCGATCCAGATCGCGTGCTGGAAATCGGCGCCCGCGCTGGCTTGTGGCAACGCAATGGTCTTCAAGCCTGCCGAGCTCACGCCACTCACTGCCATGGTGCTCGCCGAGATCTACTCCGAAGCGGGTCTTCCTGACGGCGTCTTCAATGTGGTGCAGGGTGATGCTCGCGTCGGGCAGGCGCTCACGGCTCATCCGGGAGTCGCGAAGATATCGCTCACCGGCGAGGTCGGCACAGGCCGCAAGGTGATGGCCGCGGCGTCGGTCACGCTGAAGCACGTGACACTCGAGCTCGGCGGAAAGAGCCCGCTGATCGTGTTCGAGGATGCGCAAATCACAAACGCAGTCTCGGCTGCGCTGATGGCCAACTTTTACACCCAGGGCGAGGTCTGTTCCAACGGCACTCGTGTCTTCGTGCACCGCTCGATCATCGATGTCTTTCTCGACCAACTCGTTTCTCGCGTGCAGGCAATGAAGATCGGCGATCCAATGGATCCCTCGGTGCATGTCGGCGCGTTGATTTCGGCCGAGCACATGGCCAAGGTGCTCGGTTTCGTCGAGGCTGGTGTGGCCGCAGGTGCGCGCTTGTTGTGCGGCGGTGGTCGGCCCACCGATCCGGCGCTGGGCCGCGGCAATTTTGTCGTTCCGGCAGTCTTCGCCGATTGCACAGACGAGATGAGCATCGTGCGCGACGAGATCTTCGGGCCGGTGATGTCTGTGCTCGTCTTCGATGACGAAGCCGAGGTGGTGGCGAGGGCCAATGCCACCGATTTCGGACTTGCCGCCGGAGTCTTCACGCGCGATGTCCAGCGCGCGCACCGGGTGGTGGCTTCGCTCGAGGCTGGCACGATCTGGATCAACAACTACAACATCACGCCGATCGAAATGCCGTTCGGCGGCTACAAGCAGTCCGGCATCGGCCGTGAAAACAGCTTGGCTGCGATCAATCACTACACCCAACTGAAGAGCGTGTATGTCGAGATGGGCGACGTCGATGCGCCCTACTGAGATGACCGAACGAACCATACAAACGATGGGACTGCGTCCATGACGACCGCCTATGCACGCCTGAAGCAACACCTCGATGCCGATGGCGTCGTGATTCTCGACGGAGCCACCGGCACAGAACTGCAGCGCCGTGGTGCACCGATGGACCCAGCCGCGTGGTGCGGGCCGGCAACGTTGCACAACGACCAACTGCTCACACAGATCCATGAGGATTACATTCGGGCGGGCTCCGACGTGATCACGGCAAACACGTTCGCGTCCTCGCGGCTGATGCTCACCCCGGCTGGCTATGCAGATCAGGTCGAGGAGATCAACCGCCGCGCCGTCGAGGCCGCACTACGCGCGCGTGAGCAGCAGGGAGCCACCGATCGCGTTTGCGTTGCCGGCTCGTTGTCGCACATGGTGCCCGTGGCAGTCGGTACGGGCACCGTTGATGCGTCGCAGATCCCGTCGGCCGACCAGGTCAGCGATGCCTTCTATGAACTCGCCCTCATCCTTTGTGATTCGGGTGTGGATCACATCATGCTCGAGATGATGTACAACCCCACGCGTGCAAAATTGGCGCTTGAAGCTGCGCTCAGCACGGGCCTACCGGTGTGGTTCGGCATGAGCGCACGTCGCGCGGCCGCCGGGCACGCGATCACCTTCGACGCGCTCGAAGAATACGAGATCGCCGATGTCGCCGCGCTGATTCCGGAGCACGGTGTCGATGCCGCTGGCTTCATGCATACCGCGGCTGAAGTCATCGAAGATGCGCTCGCTGCGGCCCGGCCGTACTTCAGTGGTCCATTGATGGCGTACCCCGATTCCGGCTATTTCGAGATGCCCGACTGGCGTTTCGTCGACACGATCGAGCCGGACCGCCTGCAGCAGTTTTTCGTCGAATGGATCGGCCAAGGTGTTCGCCTCATCGGCGGCTGCTGTGGTCTGACCATCGCCCACGTCGAAGCTGCCGTTCGTGCCCGCGCCGGCAGCCAGCACTAGGCCCCCAATCTCTCGGCAGCAAAGGATCATCTGTGTCTCGTACCCCTGCTCGTCAGACATACGACTACGTCATCGTCGGCGGTGGCTCGGCGGGCTGTGCGCTCGCCAATCGTCTGAGTGCCGATCCCACCAAGTCCGTACTGGTGCTCGAGGCAGGCAGGCGCGACTACAAATGGGATGTCTTCATCCACATGCCTGCCGCACTGGCCTTCCCGATCGGCAGCAAGTTCTACGACTGGAAATACGAATCCGAACCAGAGCCGTTCATGTATGGCCGACGCGTGTATCACGCTCGTGGCAAGGTCCTCGGCGGCTCGAGCAGCATCAACGGCATGATCTTCCAGCGCGGTAACCCGTTGGATTATCAGCGATGGGGGGCCGACCCGGGGATGCAGACATGGGACTATGCGCACTGCCTGCCCTACTTCAAAAAGATGGAAACGTGCATGGCCGGCGGTGACGAATTCCGGGGCACGCGTGGGCCCCTCGTGGTCGAACGTGGTGCGGCGAAGTCGTCGTTGTTCGACGCCTTCTTCGCTGCCGTGCAGCAGGCTGGTTACCCGATCACCAGCGATGTCAATGGCTATCAGCAGGAAGGCTTCGCGAAGTTCGATCGCAATATCAAGCGCGGCCGTCGCCTCAGCGCTGCACGCGCATACTTGTACCCCGTGCTCTCCCGCCCGAATCTCGAGGTCGTCTGTCGAGCGTTGGTCAACAGAGTCGTGTTCGACGGCACGCGCGCAACGGGCGTCGAGTTCACGAAGGGCCGCGGCGCCCTGCAGCAGGTGGGTGCCAAGGAAGTGATTCTGTGTGGTGGCGCCATCAATACACCGCAGCTGCTTCAGCTCAGCGGCGTCGGCAATCGCGAGGAGCTGCAGGCGTTGGGTGTGCCGGTCGTGCATCACCTCCCTGGCGTTGGCGAAAACATGCAAGATCACCTCGAGGTCTACATCCAACATTCATGTCGTCAACCCGTCACCCAGCAACCCGCGCTGAAGATGTGGAAGCGGCCATGGATTGGCTTCCAGTGGTTGTTCTTCCGCAGGGGTCCCGGAGCAACGAACCATTTCGAGGCCGGCGGATTCGTTCGCAGCAACGACGACGTGAAATACCCGAATCTGATGTTTCACTTCTTGCCGATCGCGATCCGCTACGACGGTTCGCCGCCGCCCGGCGGCGAGAAGCTCGAGCACGGCTATCAAGTGCACATCGGTCCGATGTACAGCGACTCGCGTGGGTCGGTGAAGATTACGTCGCGCGATCCGCGGGTGAAGCCGGCCTTGCGATTCAACTATTTGTCCACCGATCAGGACCGTCGCGAATGGGCCGAGGCGATTCGCATCACGCGGCGAATTCTCGGAGCCGAAGCGTTTGCCCCGTTCAGTAGCGGCGAGATATCCCCCGGCGCTGAGGTGCAATCCGATGAGCAGATCCTTGAGTGGGTCGCCAAGGACGCCGAGACGGCGCTGCACCCGTCATGCACGTGCCGCATGGGGACTGATGAGATGTCGGTGGTCGACCCACTGACGATGAAGGTGTACGGGGTCGAGGGTGTGCGCGTGTGCGACGCCTCGGTGATGCCGTACGTGACCAACGGCAACATCTACGCACCCGTGATGATGTTGGCCGAAAAGGCCGCAGACATCATTGCAGGCAATCAAACGCTGTCGCCCGAAGACGTGAACTTCTACCGACACGCGTAAACAACTGAACCGCGTTCAGCAAATCAGCGATGGGCGAGAAACCATTCGCGGGCCTCGGCGACGAGGTAGATCGAGCCGGTCACGACAACCTGGTCCGCCGCTTGTGCGTCGCGAACAGCGACATCGAGTGCATCGCCGATGCGTTCGATTGTGCGAACCGAGCAGCCGAACGCACTCGCCGCCGCGGCAACCTCGTTTGCGGGGCGCGCCCGCGCCGTAGGGGGCGTGCACGCAATCACGTCGTCGAAGCGGTTGGCCTCGAGCGCCGCCAACATCGCCTCCGGGTCGCGACCAGCGAGCAGTCCGAGCACGAGCGTGCGTCGCCCTCTCGGCGTTGGGTTGTCATGCACGGCGCGGGCGAGGGCGCGGGCTGCGTCGGGGTTGTGCGCGCCATCGAGAATTACTTGCGGATTCGACATC
>JAYTWP010000371.1:0-1798 GCA_043743395.1 Actinomycetota bacterium
AGCGACGACAAGCGAGGGGTCAACACTGGCACTGGGATCAGCCGGCGCTTCGTGAGCCCAGCCTGCTGCGCATACGTGGCCATCATCTCTGCGTACGACACCACATCGGGACCACCAATTTCGAGAATGCCCGCGAGCGGTCCCGGCTCCGCGACCACTGCAACGAGATAGCGCAGCACGTCACGGATGGAGATCGGCTGGCACAGCGTGTGCACCCACTTCGGGGTGACCATCACCGGCAAGACTTCGGTCAGGTAACGCAACATCTCAAAGCTTGCCGACCCCGAGCCAATCACCACCGCGGCTCGCAACTCCACGGTCTCGACAGGCCCCGCGGCAAGCACGTTGCCAACCTCATGGCGGCTGCGAAGGTGATCACTGAGGTTGCTGCCATCCTCGCCGAGGCCGCCGAGATAGATAATCCGCTGCACTCGCGCCCGTTCAGCGGCGTGACGGAAGTTCTCCGCCATAGAGCGTTCACGTGCGACCCAATCGGGGCCCTCGCCGATGCTGTGTACCAGGTACACCGCGACGTCAATACCGTTCATCGCCTCCGTGAGGTCACCGCCGAGGTCACCGCGAACCACATCCACGTGACTGCGCCACGGTGCCTGATCGAGCTTGCGCGGGTCGCGCACCACGCACCGGACGACATGACCACTCGCGAGAAGCTCTGGGACGAGCCTGCCGCCCACGTAGCCCGAGGCTCCGGTGACGAGCACGCGTCTCGAACTGCGAGGGTCATCGCTCCCAACATCGGGGTTCGTCACGTCGTGACTTTACGGCCTGATCACCGACGCGACACGACCGATCGACGACCTTCGCGCGCGATGCGAGCAAGCCACCCCTGACCGGGGCTCAACGATGGGGCGAGAGAGGACCGTCGTGGCCCAAACCGGCGAGGGGTTCCGAGCGACGTGCCTGCGGCGTCAGTTCATTGACAGCCGTCAGCAGCGGCGCGAAGCTTTCATTTCTACCCAGGGGGTTCGTGTCCGAGTTTCGTGAGTAATTCGATCTCACCGCTGCACCCCCAACCCGTGCGCGGTAAACCCATCCCACTCATGACAGCGCCTCCTCAACGACGAAGGAGATCATCATGGCAAGTGCGCAACACCGCGGGTTCGACCAACCTGATGCGGTGAGGGAAATGCCGTTCGGTCACGGCGACATCATCAACATCGGCGGCACTCAGATCCTCAAGGTCACGCTGCAGCCCGGCTGGAGATGGTCCGAACACGTCAAGCCGATCGCAAAGACCGAACTCTGCGAAGCTCCCCACTTCCAGGTCTTGCTGGCGGGGACGATGGGTGTACGAATGGCAGATGGCACCGAGTTCGAAGTCGCCACTGGAGAGGTCTCGATCCTGCCCGCCGGCCACGACGCATGGGTGATCGGCGACGAGCCCGTCGTCGCCGTCGATTGGGGCGCCGCGCACGTATGGGCGACCCCGGCGCCATGAGCGAGTTCATCCAGATCATGCGTTTCCACACCGACCACATCGATGAGGTGCAGAAGTTGGTACGTCAATACGGGGCAGACGTGGCTGGTCGATCGACGTTCACGAATGAAGTGTCAGGTCGGGACCTCGATTCGGGCGAGCACGTCGTCATCGTGAGGTTCCCGTCCAGGGCGGCCGCCGAAGAGAACAATGCCCTTCCCGAAACTGGAGCGCTCGCCCATGGCATCAGCGAACTCTGTACGGGCGGGATGTCGTTCTCTAACGTCGAGGTACTCGACGTCTAGTTGTGCGGACCCAATTTCTCCATCGAGGTTTCCCAGCGAATCGCGCCCGGGGCAC
>JAYTWP010000372.1:0-2289 GCA_043743395.1 Actinomycetota bacterium
TCGAACGAGCCAGCGTCGCAGTGCACGGCTTGGATCGCGGTCTGCAGCTGGAAGGGCCCCGTTGATCGCGGGCGAATGCAGGCATGCCCGATTGCATGACCCTCTTCGGTCATGGTGCGGTCCCACTTGGTCCGGGCGACGACACCGAGGACCTGACGGGTCTCGAAACCCGGGACCGCTACGATCTGAAAGCCCGACCCCAACAAGTAATAACGATCTCCTGCCCCGGCAACGACGGGGAGTGTCCACCGCAACACGGATCACGTGGTCGTAACGTCCCGCCGGATGAAGAGGGCCGTGGATACTGCCACGATCGCGGCGAGGTAGGCGATGAGCGATAGAAGGGCGACGATCGGCGGGCGCTCGAACTTGACATTTCCGAGCTGCGCCCACGGAACGACCGTGGCAGCGTTCTCACTGATCATAAAGCGAGCCAGCTTTGGCCAAAACCCGGCAACAAGGCGCTCGACGACCAGCGCCCACGCGGCGAGCGCGATTAATGCTGCGCTCGTGTTGCGGCCGATCGTGGCGATGCTGACGGCAAGCACCGCAACCGCCGAGGTGATGAGCGAGATTCGCAGCATCGCCAGCAGCAACGAGAACCACCACGACCTCGTGGTGCCGACGACCGTTCCGTGGGCGACCACGGCCGGCATGGCGGCTCCAAGGAAGACGATCTGGATCGCCAACCCGATAACGAACGACAGGATCGCGGCGGCCGCTGTGCGCGCCGCATGCAATCGCAGCCTCGACGGCTCCCACGTCAACACGGTAGTGATCGTGCCGGCCCGCCACTCGGCTCCAGCGAACGACGCCCCACAGATCGCCGCGCCGACGATGAGCAGCAGCGCAGCTGTCAGTAGATAGCTGTCCCCCTGTCCGAGCGGCATCCACCAGTTGATCATTCTTGCCGGGTGTCCCCCGTCGGCGGCAAACTTCACGGGGTCCGAGCTCGTCGCGAACACGACGAAGCCAGCGAACACGCACAACGCGAGTGCGATCACGATCATCCAGCGGACGAGCCGGCGGTGCATCGCCCGCCTCATCTCCACGAACATCAGCCGAAAGAACTTCATGAACTGACCTCCTCGAGATCGATCAATTCGCCGCCCACGTCGTCGTGACTGGTAATGTCCAAGAACAGCTCTTCAAGGCTGACGATCTCGGGACGCAGCTCATGGAGGTACAACCCGGCGTTCGCGAGCAACCTGGTGATGTGCGCAGCGTCCGAAGCCGGCAGCGCGACGCGAAGGCCGGCGGTCTCGACTTCGACGGCGAGGCCCGCGTTTCGAAGGACTGCAGCACCCGCGTCTACCTCATGCAGTCCGACGATCAGCGACGGGCGCGAGGCATTTGCAAGCACCTCGTCGACTCGGCCGCTGAGCATGAGCCGACCGTGGTCGATGATTGCTACGCGGTCGCACGTCTGCTCGACCTCGGTGAGCAGGTGGCTCGACAAGAACACCGTGCGGCCGCCGTCACCGAGACGGCGGAGCAGTTCTCGGATCTCGCGTATTCCCGCGGGGTCGAGTCCGTTGGCTGGCTCGTCGAGGACGAGCAGGGCAGGATCTTTGAGCAGCGCCGCCGCCAAACCTAAGCGCTGGCGCATCCCGAGCGAGTACTTACGGACCTTGTCGTCGGCGCGCGCTGTCAGGCCGACCTCCTCCAGGCTCTCGGCGACACGGCGCTTGCCAATGCCGTCGATCGCTCCGAGCAACTGAAGGTTCTCGCGGGCCGTCATCGTCGGGAACAGCGCCGGGGTTTCGACGATGGCACCGACGCGCGGCATCACCGCTGACAGTTCGAGCGGTGTCGGGTGCCCGAACATTGACGTGTGCCCTGCTGTCGATCCGACGAGCCCCAGCATGCATCGGATGGTCGTTGTCTTGCCCGATCCGTTCGGACCGAGGAACCCAAAGACTCCTCCATCGGGCACCGTCAGGTTCAAGCCGTCCACCGCAACAAGCGGACTGCCCCGCCAACGCCGATACTCTTTGCGCAGTCCCTCGATCTCGATAACGGCTGTCATGCACATAGAGACGATGCGGAAGCGTCACACGGGTGACAAGAACCTAAAAACTATACGCCGCCGTAGTCGAGAGGGCGACGATGCGCCCCGCACGCCCTTGCAGCTCGATGGCGTTGGCCGCGACGGCATTGATCTGCGATTGAGTCGGCTCGATCAGCTCGGGACCGCACGCTGTCAGACATTCAGCGATGTCGGCCCGGGGCGGGCGCTGTCAGCCAAACGGCGCTGGGCCCGGGTCGGCTGGCCGGCGCTACGGCATC
>JAYTWP010000373.1:0-8718 GCA_043743395.1 Actinomycetota bacterium
ATCGGCGACTACGTGATCAACTCGTCCAACGGTGGATCACTCAGTTTCAGCCAGTCGTTTGTCGACACGCTGAATGCGCTGCCCGAGGTCAAGGCCGCAACCGGCCTCGGGTTTGCTCGACTGCAGTACACCAATACAAAAGCTGGATTCTTCGCCACCACCGTGAACCCCGCGACAGCACAGGGGATTCTTGATTACAACTTCGTCGAAGGCTCGTTTGCAACGCTCACCCCCGAGGGCATTCTCGTCAGCAGCGGAGAAGCCAAACGCTCAAAGCTCACGGTGGGTTCAGCCGTCACGGTACGAGTCGGCAGCACCGATGTCACGTTGCTCGTGCAAGGTATCTACGCGTCGAGCGACCTGGCACAGGCGCGCGTCGTGCATCGCGACCTCCTCAACGGGACCTCTGTCAGCAACCTCGCCGGCTTCATCTTCATGACGCGCGCGTCGGGGGTATCAGACCGCGATTTCCGCGCAGCCGTCAACGTATCGATCAAGCAGTACGGCATCGGCACACTGCAAGACCGTGGCCAATTCATCGATGGCCGCAGCGACATCATCGACCGGAGCTTGTTCTTCATCTATGGCCTTCTCGCCCTCTCGGTCATCATCGCAATCTTCGGCATCGTTCTGACGATGTTGTTGGCCGTCTACGAGCGGCGGCGTGAGATCGGACTCCTGCGCGCCGTCGGCATGACCCGATCTCAAGTACGCACAACCATCCGATGGGAAAGCGTGCTGACCTCCCTCTACGGCGCCATCGTTGGGGTCGTACTTGGCCTCGTGCTCGGCTACATCGTCATCGTCGCGCTACGCGATCAGGGTCTGTCGAAGTACGCAGTTCCCACGACCGCCGTAGTTATCATCGTGGTGGCGGCGTTCGTGGTGGGCGTACTGGCCGCCGTCATCCCTGCCTGGCGAGCCACGAAACTCGATCTGTTGAAAGCGATCGGTACCGACTGATGCTCGACCTATCAGCGCTCTCCGCCGACGTTCTCGCGTTCCTCGCAGAACGCCACGTCGCAACCCTCACCACGTTGCGTCGCAACGGAAGCCCCCACGTTGTGCCTGTTGGTTTCAGCTACGTTCCCGACCAACAGTTGGTGCGGATCATCACGTTCGCTTCATCGATGAAGGCCCGCAATGCATCCCGTGGGGGTCGAGCCGCGGTGACACAAATCGATGGTGGCCGATGGCTCACGCTCGAGGGCAACGTGCGCCTGGCGACCGACGCACACAGCGTGGCCGCAGCGGTTGCGGGATACGCTGGCCGCTATCGACAGCCCGGCGAACGAATCGACCGGGTTGCGATCGAGATCGTCGTCGACCGCATCATGGGTCGCGCCTGAGGAACACCGCCATGCCTGATCAATCCGATGTCTCCCTCGTCCAGAAGCTGGGCCTCCAAGAGGGCACACGTCTGTGTGCGGTCAACGCGCCAGCCAATTTCCGTGAGCTACTCGGCGAACTGCCGCTCGCGCTTGAGTGGGCGAACCGCTTGCGACCGCCGCTCGACATCGTCGTGGCATTCCATCAACGTCGATCAGGTCTTGCCGCCAATTGGGCCAGTCTTGTCAGCTCGGTCGTTCCCGACGGCGCGATCTGGATCGCTTGGCCCAAAAAGGCGAGCGGCGTCGAGACAGATATCACCGACGACGTCGTTCGCGAGGAAATCCTTCGACACGGTTGGGTCGACAACAAGGTCTGCGCGATCGACGACACATGGACCGCTCTGCGGTTCGTGGTACGCAAGGCCGAGCGCAAAAAGCGCACGGGAGGTCCCAACAAGCCGGCCCGTCTACGCGGCCCGCGCCCCGGAGCGCACCGCTGACCCACCCGCTCCGTCGCGGGTGCGAGCCATTTCATACGAGCTCTGTGCACGATCACCCAATTGTTCTCGTGCCCGCTCAAGACTTCGGGCCCCACAACGCTGGGGGACCCGTACAACTGAACTATCGGCGGGGGAACGTCGGCGCTTGAGTGCAACTTTGATGCTCTGTAGCTGTCAGGCCCACCGGCGACAGGCGAGGAGTCAGTACGCGAAGAAGCCGCGCTCGGTCTTGCGCCCGAGCAGACCGGCTTCAACCATGCGGCTCAACAACGGTGGAGGCGCATACAACGGCTCTTTGAATTCTGCGTAGAGGCTGTCGGCGACGGCCAATGTGGTGTCGAGTCCGATCAGGTCAGCGAGCCGTAAGGGGCCCATCGGGTGGTTGCAGCCTTCCACCATGCCCGTATCGATGTCGTCGGCCGAGGCGAACCCGGACTCGAACATGCGGATCGCGGAGAGGATGTATGGGATGAGTAACGCGTTCACGACAAAGCCTGCGCGATCCTGACAACGGATCGTGCGCTTGCCGAGCGCTGTCTCCACGAAGTGAGCAACGTCGTCAACGGTTGCCTGCGAGGTCAACAACGATGGCACGATCTCCACCAACTTGAGCACCGGCACCGGATTGAAGAAGTGCACACCCACGACGAGGTCTGGGCGCCGCGTGGCAATACCGAGCTTCATGATCGGGATCGAGCTGGTGTTAGAGGCGAGGATTGCGTCTGTGCCGCGCATGATCTCGTCGAGTCGCTGGAACACGCCCACCTTGAGCTGTTGATCCTCGGCCACCGCCTCGATAACGATGTCGCTTTGCGCGAGCCGCTCGAGGTCGGTGGTCATTCGGATCCCGTCGAGAAACCGTTCCTTGTCGGTGGGATCCATCTTGCCGGATCGCACCATACGGTCGAGCGACTTCGTGATTCTGGCCATTCCTGCATCGGCCGCAGCGGGTGTGCTTTCGCACACCGTCACGTCGAGACCGGCACGAGCACACACTTCGGCGATGCCCGAGCCCATGAGCCCGCAGCCGACCACGCCTACCCGTTCGATTGTCTTCATGTCGCGCGAGGTTACTCGTGGTCGCCGAGCCAGCGCCGCAGTTCGAGGTCGTGCTCACCCAATGCCGGTGCGGCACGGCGTACCGACGTGGGGGTCGACGAAAGTCCGATGGGAGAACGAACCGTACGCTGGTCGATTCCTGTGTCGGGGCCATCTCCAGCACCATTTCGTACGGCAGTGATCACAACGGGATCGAGTCCCAGGTTTGTGGCCGCGATGAAGGCTTGGGCAATGTCGTTGATCGGGCCCGATGGCACTCCGAAGCCACTGAGCTGATCGACCCAATGGGCCACGGGTGATGTTACGAACACCGCACTCAACAGACCGTCAAGTTCGTCAACGTGGGCGACCCGGGCTGCGTTCGCCGCGAATCGTTCGTCATCGACGAGACCAGCAAGACCAACACACGCGGCAACCCGGGCGAACTGCGTGTCGTTGCCACACGCCACCACAAAGTACCCATCGGATGCTCGAAAGGTTTGATACGGAGCGATCGAGGGGTGCCGGTTGCCGAGTCGTCGCGGCACGACGCCGGCACCGATATGTGCCGATGCCTGATTCAGCAATGCTGCCAGCGCGGACCCCATGAGAGACACCTCCACGCGCTGGCCGAGCCCTGTTTGCTCGCGGACCCGAAGCGCGGCCATCACCCCAATTGTTGCCTGCAGCGCGCAGATGTGGTCGATGAGGGCGACGCCAGCCTTTATCGGTTCGCCATCGGGTTCGCCCGTCACACTCATCAGGCCACTCATCGCCTGTACGAGAAGGTCATAGCCCGACAGCTCGGCCGCTTCCTCGGTCGCCGCCCCGAAACCCGTGATCGAGCAGTACACAAGGCCAGGGTGAGCCGTGCTCAATTCGTGATAACCGAGGCCGTAACGATCGAGGGTTCCAGGACGGAAGTTCTCGATGAGCACGTCGGCGCGATGTGCAAGTTCGACGGCGAGCCGTCGATCGTCAGCGTCGGACAGATCGAGGGTGAGGCTGCGCTTGTTGCGATTGAGCCCGACGTAATAGGTGGCCACTCCATCGACCCACGGCGGTCCCCACGAACGCGTGTCGTCACCTGCGCCGGGGCGTTCGACTTTGATCACGTCGGCGCCCAAGTCTCCGAGGGTCATCGCGGCGTACGGCCCCGCGAGTACGCGTGAGAAATCGGCGACGAGGATTCCCGCTAGTGGACCACCGACCGGCGGAGAAGAGGGCTCGCTCAAAGGCATACGACAGTGTGTCATCTGATCGGAGAAGTTTGCGCCGTCGTTGGGGGTAGCGTGCGGCCGCATGTTGGCAGTGTTAGACGGCCTGTTCAATGGTCTTGAAAGGGTCTCGACCTCGCAGTGGTTCTACGCGATCATCCTGGTCGTGGCCTTCCTAGATTCGGTGTTCCCAATCGTTCCGAGCGAGACCGCTGTCATCCTTGGCGGTATTGCTGCCGGTCAGGGTCATCTGAACCTTGCTGCGGTCATCGCTCTCGGAGCGCTCGGGGCCTCGCTCGGTGACAACACGGCGTACGCGATCGGGCATCGCTTCAGTGCACGCATCGAGCGTTGGTATTCCAAGAACGACAAACGCGCCAGAAAACTTGCATGGGCAAACGACCAGCTCCGCGCGCGCGGCGGATCGCTCTTGCTCACGGCCCGGTTCATCCCAGGCGGTCGCACGGTGGTCACAGTGAGCAGCGGTATCACCCGCCAGCCACACCGGCAGTTCGCCATTTTCGTGGCGATCGCGTGTGTCGTGTGGGCATCGTACGGGGCGATACTTGGGTTCGCTGCTGGCGAGCAGTTCAAGGACAGCCACACCAAGGCGTTCATCGTCGCGTTCATCGCTGCCGTCTCGTTCAGCGCACTACTCGAAGTCGTTCAGCACATCCGTAAAAAGCAGCAGGCCGCGAAACTACTGCCCTGATGTCGCTGTTCCGCTTTCGCTCCGGCCCCGACGCCTCGTAGCCTGCAAATGATGCTTGCTGTCGTACCCGTTCGAGAAGGCACGCTGCCATTAGGCGGCCTCGAGACCGTCGCCGAGTGTGGCGGCCGCGTGCTCCTCATCGGTTCGGGCGTCACCGCCGCCGCAGCAGTACTCGTGGGTGTGGCAACCGAGATCACCGCAATCGAAACCGACACGTTCGCCCCGGCCGCCTGGTCGCTCGCATTGGCGCGCCACCTCAGTGCAGAACTGGCCGTCGTCTTGCCCGGTTCTCCCGATGGTCGCGACCTCGCACCGCGCCTTGCCGCCACGCTGCAGCGCGAGTTGTGGGCGGGGGCGCTTTGCGTCACGCCACATCGCATAGAACTGGCGCGCAACGCCAGCCTCGTCGTCAATGAGGTTGTGCCACACGGCGCGTTCGTCGCAACGCTGCAGCCCGGCGTACGCGGTGTCGAATACAACGCTGAGCACGCAGACAACGCTGTGTATCCGATTGTGACAATGCTGGAGTTCAACAAAGCCGAGGGCATCTGTGTCGATGCACGCGTCATCGAGGTTCTGCCGCCCGATGCGGCAACGATGGATCTTGCCGAGTCCCCGCGCATCCTTGGCGGGGGCGCCGGCCTTCATTCCCCCGAAGCCTTCGCCCAACTCGGGGAGATCGCGACGCATCTCGACGCATCCACTGGCGCGACGCGTGTCATCACCGATCGCGGATGGGTCGGCCACGAGCGACAGATCGGAACCACGGGCGTCGTCGTGGATCCGCGATTGTACGTCGCCTTCGGCATCAGCGGCGCAGTGCAACACACCAGCGGGCTCGGTCAACCCGACCACATCATCAGCGTGAACACCGACCCCCATTGCCCGATGATGCAACTCGCCGACCTCGCCATTGTCTCCGACGCCAACGCCGTCGTCTCCGAGCTCCACCAGCGGTTGCACGCCAATGTCTGACTTCGACGTCATCGTGGTGGGCGCCGGACCGGCAGGTTCGTGCGCTGCGCTCGTGCTCGCCCGCTCCGGAAAGCGCGTAGCGCTGATCGAGCGCGGTCCATTTCCCGGCAGCAAGAACATGTACGGCGGCGTGATCTACCCGCGTATTCTCGATGAGCTGATTCCCGAGTGGTGGCTGCATGCACCGATCCAACGTTGGATCACTCGGCGCTCCACAATGTTCATGACCGAGACGCAAGCGCTCAACATGGATTTTCGGTCGCAAGCGTGGGGCCATCCGCCGTACAACGGTGCCACTGCGTATCGGCCCGACTTCGACCATTGGCTCGCCGACACCGCAGTCGCGGCCGGTGCTGTGCTCATCTGCAGCACCACGGTCACGTCATTGCTGCACGATGCCCACGGCCGCATCAGCGGCGTCGTCACCGACCGCCCCGACGGCGAGCTCACTGCGCCTCTCATCATCGCGTGCGATGGCGTGAACAGTTTCCTCGCCAAGCAAGAGGGCTTGTACGGCGAGGTCGATGCCGACAACTACACGCTCGGCGTAAAGGAAACCCTCAGCCTTCCCAAGAAAGTGATCGACGAACGATTTGGGGTGCGCGGCAACGAAGGCGTCGATATCGAAATCGTGGGTTGTACCGGCGAAGTCAACGGCGGCGGCTTCATTTACACGAACCTCGACACGATCGCGATCGGTCTCGTGCTCAAACTCTCGAAACTAGTTGCACAGAAGATTCGCCCCGAGGAACTGCTCGAGAACATGAAGCTGCATCCGGCAATCGCGCCGCTCGTCGAGGGCGCCGAGTTGCAGGAGTACTCCGCGCATCTCATCCCCAAAGCCGGCTACAGCATGATCCCCAAGCTCACCGGCAACGGCATCATGGTGGCCGGCGATGCAGCAGCCTTGTGCCTCGCTGCCGGCATCTGGCTCGAGGGCGTCAACTTCGCCCTCGCAAGTGGCATGTACGCAGGGCAGGCCGCTGTCGAAGCGCTCGACAAAGACGACACTTCTGCCACAGGTCTGCGCGGATACCGGCAGCGACTCGAGCAGACCTTCGTGCTCAAAGACCACAAGAAGTTGCGGCGGGTGCCGGCGCTCGTGCTGTCCGATCGCGTGCAACACAGATACCCGGCCATGGCCAACGCCATCGCACAACGCATGTTTCAGGTCGACAACCCCGAACCCAAACCAGGCGTGCGGCACATTCTCAAACAAGAGCGCAAACGGGCTGGCTTGAAATGGATACACATGGCACGTGACACCTGGACCGGTTTCCGGAGCTTCGGATGAGCAACCCAGCGACCCGCATCAACCCAGACCCAATGTGGCCCCCCATCTCGTTCGAGGACCGAATCGCAACGGCTGCGTTCACTGTTCACCACCAGGCGCACATCGTGGTCGACGGTGCAGTGTGCGCCGATTGCAGCACGCGCGAGTGCGTGATTGCCTGCCCGGCAAAGCTGTTCGTCCCCACCAGTGACGGCAGCATCTTGTTCAACTACGAGCAGTGCTTCGAGTGCGGCACCTGCTACTTGGTCTGCAATCGTGAAGGTGCGATCACGTGGCAGTACCCCGAGGGCGGCTACGGCGTCGTCTTCAAGCGCACATGATCGGTGTCTGCCTCAAATGGGTCGACCAACGACCCGAGTTCGATCCGTTCGGCTTGCCAGCGTCACCAGACGCTCGCTTTGCTGGTGTCTCCGCTGCCGACCGCGCGGCGCTGGAGTGGGCCCTGCGATGCCGCGACGTTCAGGCAAACACAGTTGTGCATGACATCGTCGCGATCACAGTCGGCCCTCCTGAAGCAGACGCGATCTTGCGCGACGCGCTCAGCGCCGGAGCCACCCGAGCGATTCGAATTGATCTTCCCTTCGGTAGCCCCAGCCGCGTCGTCGCGACCTGCCTCGCATCAGAATTGGCTGATGCCTCGCTCGTCTGGTGTGGCGACTTCTCACTCGATCGGGGCACAGGTTCGGTCCCGGCCTTCCTCGCCGCCGAACTCGGCTACGCCCAAGCACTCGGACTGGTCGAGGTCGATCTGACCTCGCCGACGGCGATGACTGCGTTGCGGCGCCTCGATGGCGGTCGTCGCGAGCGTCTCGCCGTCGTCGACCGAACCGTGGCGTCGGTCGAAGGCTCCACTGCGATCCTCAGGCGAGCCCCACTACGCGCGATGTTCAACGCGCAGCGCATAGAGACAGTCACCGGGCCCACCCAAAGTGCAGCCGATACCGTTGCCGTACTGACACGTCCGTATCGTCCGCGCTCGCGTGTGCTGGCGTCCCCAAAGGGCAACACCGCCCTCGATCGCGTGCGTTCGATCACCTCTGCGGGCGCCGCCGTTGCCCACGGCGAGACGGTCACCCTCGATCCTGCTGCGGCAGCGGATCGCATCATCGCGACCCTCCGCGATTGGGGATACCCCACGCATTAGCTTGAGCCACATGTGGGCCAGAGCCGGAGTTCTGCTCGTCACCGGTGTTGTGCTCGTGACCGCAATCACTCGTGGCACCGACCACGTAACGGCCTCGCAGATTCAGCTCCAGATCGTCAACGCCGCACCTCTGGCAGGTCCACCAAGTGTCGCCGAGGTACTCGCAGCGCCGATCACTGCTCCGTTCGTCCCGCGAACGGACGTGTTGGTGGATCCAAACAGCTTCGGCCGACCGTGGGGCAATACCGTGCAAGGCCTGCTCACATTTCGTGGCAATCCCACTCGGTCGTATCACGGCGCAGGCCCAGTCCCCACCAAACCGAAAGTGCTCTGGCAATACCCGGCGGCGGGTAGCCCGATGTGCGGTGTCAGCGTCGAGTACAGCGTGAAGAAGGTCTGGTGCGGCACCGGATGGACCGGTCAGCCCGCAGTGTTCGAACGGGGTGGCCGCACCTGGGTAGTGTTCGGCGCCTACGACTACAGCATCCACTTCGTCGACGCCGCTAC
>JAYTWP010000374.1:0-6467 GCA_043743395.1 Actinomycetota bacterium
ACTTGTCAGCTTCGTCGTTGCGTCGGCGAGCGTCATGCCGGTGACGTCAACCAGTTTGGGCAGTGTTGGGCCATCACTGATAACGAGTACGAAGGTGCGGCCCGTTCGGAGTTTGCTCCCCGAGGCCGGATCGGTACGAATGACATTGCCAAGGGCTTGATCGTCGTTGCGCTCTGTCTTTTCGACGATGACCCATCCGTTGTCGGCGATCTTGTTCTCGGCGACGCCCTTTTCGAGGCCGGCCAAGTTTGGTACGGCATAGGACTTCGTGACGATCATTCGGTACGCAACGAGCCCACCGGCAAGGAGCGCGAGCAGCACCACCAACACGGCGAGCATCCAGAGTCGACCGGAGTGATCCATTTCCGTTCCCTGGTCGTAGACGGGAATCTCGGCCGCATCGCTGGGCAGGCTTGCGTCCCCCGGGCCACCTGCACTGAGCACACTGACGCCGGACTCCCCGCCGACGAACGCGGTGGACACGCTCGCGCGCAGACCCACCGTGGCCGGATTCGCAGATGAGTTGGTAGCGGGTGAGGGCGGCGGCAGCGGGCTCCACGCAGCCGGGGCGACAGGGGCAGCCGGGGCGACAGGGGCAGCCGGGGCGAGAGGAACAACAGTGACGACAGGAACGGGCGCGCGCAGCGAGCCAACGTTGTCGAGTCGCGCCCGGTCCACGAGCGGTGTTGGCTCCACGGGACGCCGCATCCCCCCTGTGGTGTCGGCAAACTGCGTATTGCCCGCCACCGGAATGGCGACCGGCCGCGGCAGGCGCTCGGCGGCCTGCATCAGCGCCCGGCCGAATTCGGCCGCAGTGAAACGATCCGCGGGCAGCGGGCGTCCGGCGCGTTCGAGAATTGATGCGAGCGGTCCGAAGTCGGCTGAAACGGGCATGAGTTTGTCAATGCGCGCGTTGAGCGTGGCCACCGTTGAATCCGATGCAAACGGAGCTTGACCCGTGACCGCCTCGATCAGAACGAGGCACAACGAGTAAATGTCGGCAGGAGGCCCAAGCGTGCCGTCGTCGGGTGAAGCTCCCCGCGCCTGCTCGGGCGAGGCATAACGCGCTGCATCGATACCGGCTGCTGACAGATCGGCCCAGGTCTGTTCGGCCTTGAGTCGCGAGATGCCGAGATCGACGAGACGGAGGTGGTGATCTTCACCGAACACGAGCGTGGCCGGGCGAAGGTCGCGATGAATGATTCCGCGGCGGTGGATGTAGTCCAGGCCACGGCACGCATCGAGACCAACGACGAGGGCTTGTGAGGGTGACAGCAAGCGCCCGCGGTCGAGGATGTCGCGCAGGCTTCCTCCGCTGAGATATTCGAGCACGAGATACGGCCGTATGGAACCAGCAAAGTCGCCGATGCCCCAGTCGTAGACCGCATTGATGTTGGGATGAACGAGCGACGAAGCGACCTGTGCTTCGGCACGAAAACGCTGCTCGGCCATTGGAGTGACAGCCCAGTCGGTGCTGAGCAAGCGAACGGCGACCGGCCGCTCGAGTTGCTCGTCGATGGCATCCATCACCAACCCGTCACCGCCGGCGCCCCGACGTTGGTGCAATCGGTACCGCCCGGCCAAAAGGAGGCCCGCAAGGGCATCGTTCATCGCCATGAGCAATAAAATCTACCTCTTCGCAGTGCCAAGTGGGTATCAGCGAGTCGGGCGAGCAGTTCTTGGTGTTGTGGGTCGCAATTCTGTTCAACCCCAGTGACAATGTGCACGTGCGTCGTCCCAGCCAACAAACCACTCGAACGATCGCTGGTGTAGCGGTCGGTCTTGGCCTTCTGCTCGTGGTTCTCGGCCTGAACGCCTCGGTCACCGGCCGCGAGGCTCAGAATCTGCCGCCACAGATCCAGAGCATCAATCCGGTGCGCAGTGCCACGCAAGTGCAGATGCAAGAAAAGATTCAGGTTGACCTGATCGACGGCTACACAGGTGCGCTGGTCGTGAACAACATCGAGCTCCCGGTGACGAGCCTGGATTCGCTGCCGGCAGCGCTGCCAGGCCAACAGGTGAACCTGCCGCTCACTGTGATCTTCGAGCCGGGTAACAACACGTTGTCGTTCCAACCCACCAAGGGCGCACTGATCGAGAAGTACCACACCGGCGTCAACACGGTGACGGTCCGGTACTGGAAGATTGTCGATGGCCCAGTGGCGCCGCGTTCATTCACGTGGCAATTCGACGTCATCTGAGTTGAGTTCGCCTGTCTCGAGCAGATGCGCGAACCCGGCGTCGTCGAGGATGGGAACGTTCAGCTCGGCGGCCTTGGTGAGCTTGGATGCACCCGGGTCGGCTCCGACCACCACGGCGAATGTCTTCGCGCTGACACTGGCGGGACTCTTGCCACCGCGTTCTTTGATCGCCACTTCAGCCTCTTCACGCGAGTAACTCGCCAGAGTCCCCGTGACCACCACGGCCTTGCCCGCAAGAACTTGGGCCTGCCGGCTCACGACGACGTTGCCGAATTCCACGCCGGCGGCACGCAGCTTCTCGATGAAAGCCCGACTTTCTGTCTTCGCAAACCAGCTGACAATGGACGCAGCGATCACTCCACCGACACCGTCTGTCGTCGCGAGATCGGCCTCGGACGCATTCATGATCGCGTCGAGCGTGCCGAAGGCGCTGCTGAGGGCATCGGCTGCCGACGGGCCCAAGTGCTTGACTCCAAGCGCCGTCAGCAACTTGGGTAGCGGACGACTCTTCGAGCCCTGAATCGCCGCGACGAGTTTTTCGGCACTGATTCGCCCGAAGCCTTCGAGTTGCATGAGCTGGTCAACCGTCAGCGCGTAGATGTCGGCGGCATCGCTGACCAATCTGGCGTCGCTGAGTTGAAACACCGTGCGCTCGCCGAGACCTTCGATGTCCATCGCGCCGCGAGTGGCGAAGTAGATAATGCGTTGGTCACGCTGGTATGGACACGATGGCTCGACGCATCGCGTGTCTGATTCGCCTTCGGGTCGAACAAGTTCGCTCGCAAGCGGGCACGAGCAGCGTGTGGGGAACTGCCAGGGCACGCTGTTCGCGGGGCGCAATGAAAGCACCGGCCCGACGACTTCGGGGATGACGTCGCCGGCCTTGCGCACGATGACGGTGTCGCCTGGTCGGACGTCTTTGAGTCGCACCTGATCTTGATTGTGCAAGGTGGCCATACCAACGGTGGAACCACCGACGAACACTGGCTCGAGCACCGCGAACGGCGTCGCCCTGCCGGTGCGACCGATGGACACCATGATGTCGCGAAGCACAGTGGTGCGTTCTTCGGGAGGGAATTTGTAGGCAATCGCCCAACGCGGTGCCCGAGACGTGAACCCGAGGCGCTCGCGTTGCGCGAGGTCGTCGACCTTGACGACACAGCCATCGATCTCGTACTCGAGGTCGTGACGATGCTGTTGCCAATGTGCGCAGAACTCGGCCACCTCAACGAGTCCCGACACAGAACGGATGTTGGGATTCACAGGGAACCCGACCTCACGCAGAAACTCAAGCGTCGTGTGATGCGACGTGAACTCAGACCCACCGATGACCTCGCCCAGCTGGTAGCTCCAGAAGCTGAGTTCGCGGCTGGCGGTGATGGCGGGGTCCTTTTGGCGCAAGCTACCAGCAGCTGAGTTACGCGGATTGACGAACAACTTCTCACCCGCTGCCATCGCGCGTTGATTCATCGCTTCGAAGCTGGCCAGGGGCATGTAGATCTCTCCGCGCACCTCAAGCACAATTGGGACCCGGGATGAAACGAGACGCCGCGGGATTGCTGAGATGGTGAGCACGTTTGCGGTGACATCTTCACCGATGCGGCCGTCACCACGCGTGGCAGCCTGGACGAGCACGCCACGCTCGTAACGCAGACTCACCGCCAAACCGTCGATCTTGAGTTCGCACACGAACTGAACATCTTCGCCACCGAGACCACGAGCAACACGCTCACCCCACGCAGACAGCTCCGCAGCGTTCATGGCGTTGTCGAGGCTGGTCATCGGCACGCGGTGAGTGACGGGCGCAAACGTTGCTGATGTCGCTGCGCCAACACGCCGGCTGGGCGAGTCGTCGGTGGCCGCTTCGGGGTACTGGTGCTCGAGTGCCACCAACTCGCGCATCAGTTCATCGAATTCGGCATCGCTGACCGTGGGATCGTCGAGTTCGTGGTAACGATACATGTGCTGCGCGAGCTGCGACCGAAGTTCGATAATGCGAGCTTGGGTGTCAGAAGGGACGGCCACGACAGAACCCTAGCGACGGGGTGTTACGCACCGAACGCAAACCGAGTTGCCGATGCCTGATCGCGTACACGCCGCGACAACTCACGGGTGATGCGCAACACACGCTCTGCAACATCGCTACTGTGCAGGCCAAGCCCACACTCGGGCGTGATGAGGCTCTGCTGGCGCAGCAGAGACGGATCGCACCCACGTTGCACCAGCTGACACCACAGGGCGCACAACTGCTTCCAGGGGCGCTCTGCCGACATCGGGACGGGACCATCGGTGGCAACGGCGCCCCAAGCGACCCAACCGCCGCTGTCGAGGTATCGCTGCAGATAGCCAGCGTGGTCGACCAGCGACGGATGCACGGGCAGAGAAAGTAACCGCGGTCCCGCGGCGATGAGTGATGCCAGATCGGCATCGGCGCACGAGTGCACTCCTGCAACTGCAACGGGCTCGATGATTGCGAGCGCGCCTGATAACAGGTCGACGGCAACGTCGGGCGGGAGTGCGAAGCCAGGTTCCATGACAGCGCCGAACTCGGGTTCATCGAGCACCACGATCTGCTGGCAATTCGGGATCGCGAGTGCGATCGCGTCGAGCAGATGCTGAGCATGGGCCCGCACTGCGCGCACTGCGACATCGAACGCCGTACTGGATGGGACACCGGCACGCTGCAGAGCGAGACCCAATGTGATGGGGCCGACGAACTGCCACTTGAGTGGGCCGACAAAGTCGCCCGCCGCGTTGAGGAAACCGCGGAAGCCAGCGAACGCATCGTGATCGAGATCGGTACGAACCGGCGACAGCGGATCGATCGCGGCGACATCGATCGCGAGCGAGCCGTATTGCCCAACCGTGACGCCACAGAGACCAACGAGGGCTTGGGCGATCATGTTCTCGGCCGGCGACCGTTTGGGCAGGGTTGGAATAGTGACGATGTCCGTTGCGGACAAGCTGAGCGCCACGGCGTCAGCAACAGAACGATGCGGGAGACTGCCGATCGCCATCGACATGCCACCCTGTACGCGCGTGGACGCGCAACCCGGAGCAGAAAGGGTGAAAGCCGCATGCTGAACTGCCATCGTGTCCCCTTTCCTCGGTAGCTACTGGGTTCAACCGTTATCGTGACACAGCGGTGTGACACAAAGCCGAACCGTCCTTCCACCCTTTCCCTCAACGATGCCGAGTCGAGCCACCCGTATGCAAACCAATCCATGTGGACGAAGCGTTGGCCAATGTGGTAGTCGATCATGAGGCCAGCTCGTGACACTGCGCTGTGGTTGCTGCGGATGATCTGGCTCCTTCAACCGCTCGCGTTCGTGGTTCTCCTCAACGACGCCACAGAACACCTGCCCGGCTCAGGGCGCATGTTGATCGCGGTCGTCGCGTGGGCTACGTGGGCAGCGATCCTGTTGGCAGTGCTCGTGCCGAGCACGGTGAGTATCACCGTCGGGCGAATGGTCGTACCTCTCGAACTGGTCGTGGTGTTCATCTGCGCGCTGACGGGAATTGCAGGTTGGAAACTGGCGGCGGGCTTGGGCGCATCAGTGGTGGCCGTACTCGTTTGGTTCAGTGGCGAGGTGGGCGTCGCGTTCGTTCAAGGCTCGGCCTACGGCTCAGAGCAACGATTTCCACTCAAGCCGCCGGTGCCCTTGATCGTTCCGATGATCGTTTCCTGGTTGGTCTCGAGCGCCACAGCCCTCGGCGCTGTAGTCCTGCTCGCGAATCGCGTGTGGATCCCTGGCGTCGTCCTCGCTGTGGCGTCGGCGGCCACCGCTTCTTTCGTTGGGCCAAGGTTTCATCAGTTGGCGCGTCGGTGGCTCGTGATCGTGCCCGCCGGTGTTGTCGTGCACGACCCGATGATGCTCGCCGAGAACGCTCTGTTTCGCTCCCCCCAACTCGCTGGGCTCCACCTTGCGCCGCCAGACACTGAGGCAGCCGATCTCACGGGCGTCACGTCGGGTGTGCCGATCGAGATCGTGCTCAACAAGATGGACACCATTGTCAAGACCGGGACCAAAGACACCCCCACGGGTACGGCATTGCATGTGCTCAGCATCCTGGTCAGCCCGAGCCGACCCGGCAAGGCGTTACAGGCCGCTGCGGCCAGGCGTCTCCCCGTCGGCTGATCCGCAGATGCCGCCGCCGAGCACGAACCGATCGGAGGCGTCGTAGAGCACCACGCTTTGCCCTGGCGAGATTCGACGCTGCGGTTCAGTCCAGCGCACGTGCGCCGTGAGCCCATCAGGGTCGAGG
>JAYTWP010000375.1:0-5912 GCA_043743395.1 Actinomycetota bacterium
TCCGCACTCGAACGATGCCGAGGCGCTCGCCGACGTAATGCTCGACTGTGTCGAGGGTGGCGCCTCCATTGGCTTCATGCTTCCTCTCGAACGGGACCGCGCCGTCGCCTTCTGGCGCGGACTCTTAGAGAGCGCGGCTCGCGGCGAACGGATTGTCCTCGTCGCCGAGGATCGCCCGACTGGGGCGGTCGTAGGCACGGTCCAGGTGGTGCTCATCGCGCCCGAGAACCAGCCGCATCGGGGTGATATCTCCAAGATGCTGGTCCATCGCGGCGCGCGGCGCCGTGGAGTCGCCGAGGCTCTGATGCGTGCTGTCGAACAAGCTGCGCTCGGTGCCGACAAGACGGTGTTGGTGCTCGACACCGCAAGCACCGAGGCTGAGCGTCTGTACACGCGACTCGGCTGGACCCGCGTCGGTGTGATTCCCGATTACGCGTTGTCGCCCGATGGAGGATTCGTGGACGCGATCTTCTTCTTCAAGCGCCTGTCACCCTGAGCAGGACGAGCGCGAATCGATCAGCCGTGTTTGGCTCCGAACCGACCGAGCCGACCGAGTGTGCCCCTGTTGGCGAACCTGGAGGCGAGCCGCTGACTCTCACATCGCTCTTGCGACTGGATAGTTTTTCGTCAACCGAGGATCTTGGAGGATGAGATGGCTGACGTTGTCCGCGATTGGGCCACCGATTACGACGTGTTCGACCCCGGCTATATCGCCGACCCCTTTCCGATTTGGGACGAGCTGCGCACGGGCTGCCCGATTGCCCACACCGAACGGCTCGGCGGCTCATGGTTGCCAACTCGATATGCCGACGTCACCACGATCGCGCGAGACATCGAGCACTTCAGCTCGCGTCACGTTGGTGTAGTGCCACCGAGTGATGGTGACGACGACTTGCTGCCCGCCGGTTTGCCCCCGATCCAGGCCGATCCGCCGGTTCACACGTGGACCCGGCGACTCTTGTTGCCCTGGTTCTCGCCGACCCGTGTGGATGCATATGAAGTCTTCACGCGTGCGCTGTGTCGGAAGCTGATCGACGGTTTCATTGCGAGTGGCAGCGCTGATGCCGCTGCTGATTACGCACAGCAGATTCCCGTTCGTGTCATCGGGATCGTGCTCGGTGTGCCCGAAGAAATGTCGGACACATTCACTGGATGGGTGCGCGACGTACTCGAGTTCGCACACGATGCCGATCGCCGCAACAAAGCACGAGGTGAGATCGTTGGCTACTTCATGGGTGAGATTGAAGATCGCCGTCTTGGCACTGGCGACGATCTGATCACTGCGTTGTTGCACGCCGAGCACGACGGTGCTCCAGTGCCCGACGGTCACATTCTGGGCACGGTGGCGCTCACGCTGATTGCCGGTGTCGACACCACATGGTCGGCGATCGGCTCAGCGCTCTGGCATCTCGCCACGCATGAGGACGATCGGCGAAGGTTGGTTGCTGATCCAGCGCTCATGCCAACCGCGATCGAAGAATTGTTGCGTGCCTATTCGCCTGTGACGATGGCACGCATCGTGACCACTGACGTCGAGTTCGCGGGTTGCCCGATGCGCGAAGGCGACCGCGTGTTGCTCAACTTCCCAGGGGCGAACCGCGACCCAGATGCATTCCCCAATGCAGACACCGTGCAGATCGATCGGCAACTCAATCGTCACGTCGCGTTTGGTGCGGGCATCCATCGGTGTGCCGGATCGAACTTGGCTCGCATGGAATTGCGCGTCGCTGTCGAGGAGTGGCTCGCGCGGATCCCCGAATTTCATCTCGACCCGATGGGTGAGGTCACGTGGGCGGGTGGTCAAGTGCGCGGCCCGCGCAAGGTGCCGGTGCAGTTCAGCCGCTAACGATGTGATTGCGGATCGTGCCGATGCCTTCGATCCAACTCTCCAACACCTCGCCCGCTTGCAAGAACCGCGGAGGCTTGGCGGATACTCCGACGCCCGCTGGAGTGCCAGTGAAGATGACGTCGCCTGGCAACAGCGGGAGCACTGCTGACAGTTCCGCGATGAGTTGGGGGACCGTGAAGATCAGATCGCTGGTGCGCGCGTCCTGTACGACGCTTCCATCGATGCCGCCCCCCTCTACGATCAGGGTCGACCGTCCGGCCAAATTGGCGAGTTTCACGCTTGCCCTCCGAGAATCAAGAAGTGATGGATCTGGCTTCGGTGAAGCTCTGCGCAGTGCCAAGGATTGCTGTTGCGATCAGATCGAACGACTTGGTGAGATCCAGTCCCTCGACTTGTTCCGCGACGAACAGTCCATCGGCCAATGCGACCGAGAGCGTGACCAGCGAGTCGATCTCCTCGGTCGACAGCGCACTGAAGAAGGCCGCGTAGAACGCGCGGATGCGTCCCGCCGCGGTGCGACGAGTCTCGACGAAGATGCGGCGCGCGGTCGGCTCCTCGGGGCGCCGCTCGAGGATCAACATCAGGCCGAGCCTGAGAAAGTCTGGATAAAGAGTGAGCGCATCGCCGCTGTTGCGGAGGACGATGCGGAACATCTCGTCGCGCGACACCGCAGCGGGTAGGTCTACGCCGCGGTCGAAGGTTGTGAGCCATCGCTGAAAGCTGCGATCGATGACTGCTGCGATCAGTTCGTCCTTATCGGCGAAGTGCCAGTAGATCGAGCTCGCGGGAAGGCCTGAATTCTTGCTGACCAGATTGATGGACGTGCCCTCGAAGCCACGCTCGCCGGCGATCACTGCTGCGGCGTCGAGGATGCGCTCGCGTGAGGCTTCACCGTTGGCGCGCTTGCGTCTCGGTTGCGGCGTGGCTCGAGATTGCATCTCCGTCAGCGCTCGCTGATCGTGGACCGGATCACAGCACGAGCTCTGGCTTCGACGTTCCGAGCAAGGTACCGCCGACGGCCATGTCCCACAGTTCAACGACGTCTGAACGCATCGTTGTCGTGGTCGCGTCGAGCAACCACTTCGCGTCAGCGAGACGGCGTTGTGCGAGCGGATCGTCGGCCATACGGACTCCACCGCTGAGCACGCGCTTGGAGTTCTCTTCCACCCACATGTCGATGAAGCCAGCCGCGGCACCGAGGACCGAGGTTGCCAACGCAGTGTTGAACACAACCGACCAAGGCAGGCGGTACAGCGGGCTGTCGTTGATCTGTTGCCCGGGCAATGGGGAACCCAGCGCGTAATCGATGTGCGCCTGGGTGCGGTGCTCGGGGACGAACGCGTCGTCCACGACGATGTCGCGGCTGCCGGTTGCCTTCAATCCACTCGTGAACCAGTTGTCCTCCACGCGGTACTGCTCGGGCATGAGTAAGAACGACCGAAAGTTGTGGAGGCCCATTTTTGGACCACCGACGATCGCGCCGAGGTTGACGCCGTGACAGTGATGACAGCCCGACGAGAACGACCAACGCCCTGTGACGCGGTAGCCACCGTCGACCTGTTCGGCACTACCCGTCGGGTTGTACGACGACGAGTGCATCGACGAACTCGAGCATGTTGACTTCGCCGCCGCCCCAACGCGCTGGTTGTAGGGCGCGCAGGAAACCGCCCTCCTGTAAAAGCGTCCAAACTGAGTCGGGGAGGTGGCGGAGTTCGTCACCTTCGGCGACCGCGGCTGCGTGTTGTGGCGCGATGCGATGCGCTTCTTCGACGAGAGTCATGTGGGTTTCTCCTTCAGGCGTGGGCAGATGCGGCGTCGAATGGACGCAGGATGCCGGGGAACAATGGGGTGGCTGGGCCTTTGTGACCCCAGATGCTCTTCGAGTCGTACGAGTCCACTTCCCAGGTGGCGTCGTCGACCAATCGGCCACCAGTGCCGTACTCGATTTCGAAGCCCGATGGTGTGCGCACGTAGAACGACGTCATGAGATCGTTGGTGTGACGGCCGAGGCTCATTGCCAACGTCAGGCCGCGCTCGTTCACGATGTCGAGCGCGGCACCGACATCGTCGATCGAGTTCACCTCAAGCATCAGATGATGAATGCCTGCCATTCCCGGCACGCTCGCCATCGCCAGAGAATGGTGACGCGGATTGCAGTGAAAGAACCGAATGCTGAGCCCGGCCTCTTGGACGGTGTCGGACAATTTGAAGCCGAGTGCTTCGGTGTAGAACCGTGTGCCGGCCTCGATGTCGGGAACCAGGAACACCGCGTGGCCGAGGCCTTCATCGCCGGTGAGGAACCCCGACATCGGGCGCCCTGGTTCGAACGGCCCAACGTCGCGGAGTCCGTAGGTGAGCTCGTGACGAAAGCCGAATGGATCCGTGAACCACGCTGCGGTCGCGACCTCGCGCATCTTGGCGAGCACGTCGTCGTGCGTCACCGCGATGCCGGCGCGATCAAGGGAGGCGATCGTGTCGACAAGGCTGTCGTCGTCGCCCACGTCCCATCCGACATAGGCAACATCGTCGTGACTGCCGGGGTGCACCATGATCCGCGCCGCCGCGGTGTCGATGCGCAAGCGCACTGCTCCGTCGGGCCCATCGTTGGCGAGTTGCGCGCCGAGTACCTCTGGCCCGAAGGTTCGCCAGTCCTGAGCCTGTGGTGACGTGAACCCGACGTAACTGAGCGCTTTGATCATCTGAATCCCCTGCGTGAACGGACTTGCGAGGTGGGCCGAGGACGTTCGATATTCCTGTAACGATCGCTACAATAAAGCAGGTGCGTCAGAGAGTCAACCAATTCTTTGGATCACGAGCGAGGTCCACATGATCGTCGGGTAGGCAGCCAAGTTGGTAGCTTCAAGGAGCAGTTCACGCCGTCGTAGCTCAATGGATAGAGCATCTGACTTCGGATCAGACGGTTGGGGGTTCGAGTCCCTTCGGCGGCACTGATTTTTCTGGCTGTCGGTTGCGAGCGTCCCAGGCCGCGATTCGTTGCGTGTCCTCGTAGTCCTCCCATCGAACGAGGCGGCCCCATCGGATCTCGAGAAACAGGACTGCGCGATTGGCGTAGTCATCTGCAGCCCCGTCGGGCCTGGGTATGAAGCCGTGGACGCGTACTGCGATCTGTGTCTTCCAGGGTGGGCCGTTGACCAGGATGTCTTCGACGCGGAACTGGATACCTGCAGCGACGAAGCGGTCTGCGAACGCAGTTGCCTCGTCGATGCCCCGATGTGTGGCGTGGCGTTGTCGGCCGAGCATCTGTGGGCGAAACATCGTTGACCATGAGTTCTCGCCCGGGAACGCAAGCTCGAAGTCGGGGCTCGCCATCTTGAGCATCAGGGTGTAGTCGCCCTTGTTCAACTTGTTGATGCTGTATCTCATCAGGGTGCGGACCAGAGCTTTGTACATGGCAAACCCTTCTCGGTCTAGAACGATCACTCTAGACGGTCATCGGGCGCGCGTCTAGAACGGTGGTTCTAAGCTATGCGAATGGTGAGTACCCGAGACCGAATCATCGTCGCGACCAACGAACTGTTCCGACGTAACGGCTACAACGGCACGTCCCTCAGCCAGATTTCCGAGGCGTCGCACGCGACGATCGGGTCGATCTACCACTTCTTCCCTGGCGGCAAGGAAGCCCTCGCTGTCGCTGTTATCGAGACCACGGGATCGGTGTACCGCCAACTCTTCGAAACGATTGTCGCCGGTTCGGCTGACCCGGCTGGCGGCTACAGAGATTTCTTCGCTGGCGCAGTTGCGGTCCTTGAGGAAAGCGGCTTCATCGATCCCTGCCCGATTGGAACGATCGCCCGAGAAGTAGCCAACACCAACGAGCCACTACGCATCGCTGCACGTGAAGTCTTCGACTCCTGGATCAAGGCAGCCAGCGACCACCTCACTGCGTCAGGAATACCTCGCGAGACAGCCGACGAGCTTGCACTCCTGTTCGTCTCCACCGTCGAAGGCACCTTCGTGCTGAGTAGAACACGGCGAGACACGAAACCGTTGGCAACAGCCTGTACCTACCTTGCGGGGCTCGTCGACGACGCCATCCGCGAAG
>JAYTWP010000376.1:0-2652 GCA_043743395.1 Actinomycetota bacterium
CAGCTTGATCCGCACGGTCACGAGTTCAAGGTGCAAGCGCTGTGCTGCGCCGACGAACTTGCCGGGGCGGCCGAACTGGTGAAGGGTAACCTGAGCCGCGTACCGTTGGCAGTGGTGCGCGGTTATGACTGGGTGCGCGATGACTCGGCCACCATCGCGCCGGTCCTGCGTGATCAGAGTCGCGACCTCTTCCGCTGAGTTGTACAGGGGGTGACGTCCCCATCTACCTACTGGTAGGTAGGCTGCGTTTTCGTGACGCCACAAACCTTTCTCGCCGAACTCGAACCAGTAGCGGCCAGGTTGCTCGATCGACATTTGTCAACTACGAAAGAGTGGTTCCCTCACGAACTGGTGCCATACGGCCGCGGTCGCGATTTTGACAAAGGCTACGAATGGTCCGCCGCTGACGCTGACTTGGCCGGTGTCGTACTGCCGGATGAAGTTCGCAGTGCGCTGTTCGTCAATCTGCTCACCGAGGACAATCTGCCTTACTACTTCCGCGACATTGAACGGATGTTCAGCATGGACGGAGCGTTCGGAATTTGGAATCGACGCTGGACCGCAGAGGAGGGTCGCCATTCCATCGTGATTCGCGACTATCTCACTGCCACCCGAGCAGTCGATCCGGTCGCGCTCGAGCGGGCCCGCATGGCGCAGGTGTCGGCGGGCGAGGTGCCCACGCCGTCGTCGCCGCTCGTTGGTGTGATCTACGTGAGCTTGCAAGAACTCGCTACCCGGATCGCGCATCGCAACACGGGCAAGCTCATCGGCGACCGAAGCGGTTACGAGGTCATGGCGCGTGTGGCTGCAGATGAGAATCTGCACTACCTCTTTTACCGTGACCTCGCCACAGCAGCGATCGAACTCGATCCATCTGAGATGGTGATCGCGATGGAAGAAGTCGTGCGCACGTTCGCGATGCCTGGCACGGGTATCACGGGGTTCGACCGTCATAGCGCGGCAATTGCTCGAGCCGGTATTTACGATGCGACGATCCTGCACGAGCAGGTGTTGGTTCCAGTGATACTGAACCACTGGCGTGTCGAGCAGTTGGAAAGGCTCACCGCTGTGGCCGAGCAGGCGAGAGCGGCTCTACTCAAGCGCATCGAGCGGCTCGGCCAGCTCGCAAAGAATCTTGCAGCACGCGCCGAACGCCGTCAGCTCACACACGTTGCTTCCTGATCATCTGGGAACCAAAGCTCGCCCGACGTCGTGCTGCTCTGACTCGACGCTCGAAACGACCTAGATTCGATCTCACTGCGGCCTTGACGCCGCCTCGATAAGGAGTTCACGATGACCCGACGCACACAAGCACTCGCGATTGGCATGGCATTAGGTGTGAGCGCACTCGCCGGCTGTAGCAGCGACAAGAAGGCCAGCCCGGCAATCTCACCTGCCGTCAGCACGCCAGCCGCCGGTCCGACCGCCGCAGCTGGTCCAACGCTCACGATCCAGGGCTTTGCCTTCGGTACGGTCACGCCAAAGGCCGGCGAGAAGATCACCATCAAAAATGCTGACTCTGCCAATCACACGGTGACCGCCGATGACGGTAGTTTCTCGGTCGATGTCGCCGCGGGTGGATCCGCCGATCTCACGATTGCCAAGGCCGGAACGTACGCGATTCATTGCAAGATCCACGCCAAGATGAAGAGCACGATCGTCGTCGGCTGAGCGGAGTGTATCTGCAATGCATAAGCGCACCGGTCGCGCTAGCGGGCCAATGAAATGGACACGCAGGTGGGTGTGCAGTGCTCTGATGATGCTCGCCGGCATCGTTGGCCTGACGTCTGTCGACACTCCTGCTTCAGTCCATGCGTCCGGCTGCAGCGTCGCCACCACGCTCCGACAAGGCACGCGCTCTGCCGACGTGTGGTGTCTGGAGACCACGCTTCGTGCCCGCGGGTATCTCGGCGTTGTGGGACCGAACGCGTTTTTTGGGCCGAGTACCAAGATTGCCGTTGTCCAGTTCCAGAAGTCTGTCGGCCTCGCAACCGACGGTGTCGTCGGACCCCAAACCTCGGCGGCACTCGGTATTCGCTCGGCTGCGGGCACTCCCATCCCTCCCAAGGTGATCGAGACACGCGTCATCGGAACCTCCGTACAAGGCCGCGACATCACGGCATATCGAATGGGTACTCCCGGCGGACGGGTCGTACTCGTGATTGGGGTCATCCACGGCGATGAGAACAAGGGAGCGCTGGTCGCCGCCGACCTACGCACATTGCCAACGCCTGCCGGTGTCGATCTTTGGATTATCGACAGCATGAACCCCGACGGTCAGGCGGCAGGCACTCGTCAGAATGCCAACGGGGTCGATCTGAACCGCAACTTCGAATCCGGCTGGAGCTACATACCGCCGGGTCCACACGGCCAATACAGCGGTGAGGCGCCTATCGATCAACCCGAGAGCAAGGCCGTCGAGGCGTTCATTCAGTTGATCCGGCCGTCGATCGGAATCTGGTATCACCAGGATGCACACGTGATTACGACGAGTGGCTATCGCAAAGCGATACCCATGGCCTACAGCCGACTCGTCAGACTCGGTACAGGCGCCGTGCCGTGCTCGCAACTCTGCACCGGCACGGCCACGACGTATGCGAACAAGTCGGTGGACCGCTCGACCAACTTTCTCGTTGAGTTACCCGGCTCTGA
>JAYTWP010000377.1:0-1741 GCA_043743395.1 Actinomycetota bacterium
GATCCACCAGCACTAGCCTGACGTTTCTATGCAGGTTGACGTTGTCGATTTTCACGCTGCGAACGCGCCGCAGGCGTTCACCCACTCGTTACGCGAGACCGGCTTTGCTGTCCTCGTGAACCATCCCCTTTCGGCGTCACTGGTGCAGACGATCTATGACGAATGGCTCGCGTTTTTCGACAGTGACGCGAAGTTCGCATTTCGGTATTCCGACGACAATCAAGACGGCTACTTCGGACCCGACGTCTCGGAAACCGCCAAGGGCAACACGGTCAAGGACATCAAGGAGTTCTTCCATGTGTACCACTGGGGCCGCTACCCCACCACCGTCAGCGATGCCGCCTTGCGTTACGCGCTGCAGGCAACAGAGGTGGCGCGAACACTGCTTACATGGGTCGAGGCGAACACGCCAGCGCACGTCTCAGACACGTTTTCGCGACCGCTGAACAAGATGCTCGATGACAGCTCACGCACGCTCTTGCGAGTACTGCGCTATCCGCCTCTGCGCGGTGATGAACCAGCCGGAGCCGTGCGCGCGGCGGCACACGAAGACATCAATCTCCTCACCGTGTTGCCCGCGGCGAATGAACCGGGGTTGCAGGTCCGTGACCTCGACGGGCGATGGCACGACGTGCCGTGCGACTACGGCAGCCTGGCGGTCAACTGCGGAGACATGCTGGCGCTTGCGAGCGGCGGCTACTACCCATCGACCACGCACCGGGTCCTCAACCCCGTCGGCGACTCGGCGCTGCGCTCGCGCATGTCGGTGCCGCTGTTCCTGCACCCTGGCGACAATGTCGTGTTGTCGCACGGGCGCACCGCCTTCGAGTTCCTCCAAGAACGCATTGCCGAGTTACGCAGCCAGGACATCAAGCCAGCCTGAAGCCGTCCGCCTGAATCACACAGCAGGCAGTGACCAAAGTCCACTGATCTTCGGATTTCTGGCCCTATCCAGTATGTGATTCGTGATCCATTGTGGAGTGATGGTGAACACCACGTTGCAGTTTCTCGGAGCGGTCGGCACCGTCACGGGTAGCCGTTTCTTGATCAAGCAAGGTGAACGCACCGTGCTCATTGATGCGGGTCTGTATCAGGGCCCCAAAGAGCTCCGTCAGCGCAACTGGGAGGCTCCTTCGTTCGATGTCGGCCGCCTCGACGCGGTCGTACTCACTCACGCCCATCTCGATCACTGCGGCTATTTGCCAGCTCTGTACCGTGCCGGATATCGGGGGCCGATCTTCGCCACACCCGGCACCGTCGCACTCGCCAACATCGTGTTGCCGGACGCCGGCAGGTTGCAGGAAGAGGAAGCACACCATGCAAACAAGCATGGGTGGTCGCGACACAACCCCGCACTCGCACTCTTCACCGAGGATGAAGCCATCAAGGTTGGTGCACTGTTCCATCCCGTGAAATTCGATCAGGACCACATGGTGACCGAGGGGCTGACGGCGCGTTTGAGCACGGCCGGGCACATTCTCGGTGCCGCCACTGTCGTCATCACGACTGAAAGCGGGCGCCGAGTCGCGTTCAGCGGCGACCTCGGTCGCTCGGACCACCCACTGCTTGTGCCTCCGGCGGAGCGCCCAGACTGCGACACTCTGCTGATCGAGTCCACCTATGGCGACCGCAAGCACACCGACAACGGCCTTGCGCCGCTCGCTGATGTCATTCGTCGAACCGTCGAACGTCGAGGTACCGTCGTGATCCCCGCGTTCGCTGTCGATCGCACCGAGCTCGT
>JAYTWP010000378.1:0-18126 GCA_043743395.1 Actinomycetota bacterium
CCTGTCTCGATTGCGAGCCGGAAGGCGCCGTTTTTGAATTTGCCGAGTTCGCCTGTCGTACTGCGGGTGCCCTCCGGGAAGAACATCACACTGACCTTCTTGTTCAGCCGATCGGCACATTGCTTCATTGCGTCGGCCGCGCTGGTCACCTCGCCGCGCGTGAGTCGGATGTCACCGGCGAGCGACATCTCCCAGCCCATCACAGGGATCTTGAAATTCTCGACCTTGCTCAGCCACTTCATCTCGAACGGCAAGTGGCTGATGAGCAGAATGTCGACGAACGATTCATGGTTCGACACGACGATGTAGGGCCGACGAGGGTCGGTGGGAATCTTGCCGCTGACTCGGAATGTCCAGAGCGGGTTGAGCTTGCCGGCCACCACGGGGAGCTTGCGGAACAGATAGCCCGTCCAGTACCGACCTTTGTCGAACGGGGCGGTGACCACGCGAACGATTGCCATCATCGGGAGCCAAACGATCACGCACAACCCGATCACGAGCCATGCCCACAACGACAACACAGTACGAGCGATCTTTGCGCCCATCAGGCGTTCACGAAACGATCGTTTGGTTTGAAGGGACTCGGTCACATCTCCATGCTGCCATGCGAGCAGGCGCCGCGTCGCCTCGTCGTCGTTCGCTGCCGGTTACCACCAACTACCTACCCGCTCGAAACCCAAGCGCGCAAAGAGACGTTCTGATGCGGTGTTGCCGTCAGTGATCACGGCGCCGACCTCTTTCGCTTCGGGATTCGACCATGGCGAAATAATGGCTGAATGCTGTCCGATTGTCGACAGTTCGGCCGGCCGTTCCAGCCGGGTTCGCGTCCATGCAAGGCTGGCTGTCAGCAACAACCAATCATTGTTCGTAATCGGAGTAGCTATGACCGACCTCGCAACGACCGCCCCTGCCTTTGTCGCCATGGCGCACCGCATCGTGTGGTGCACCGTGGCCACAATGGATCCCGCAGGGAATCCGCGGACCCGAGTTCTTCATCCAATTTGGGAATGGGACGCCAACTTGCTGTTGGGGTGGATTGCCACAGGCCCGACGTCAGCCAAGCGGCGCCATCTCGACGCAAATCCGGAAGTCTCCCTGACCTATTGGGACAGTACGCATGACACCTGCACGGCGGAGTGCACCACAGCGTGGGAACTCGATGAGACATCGAAGCGGCGAGGATGGAATCGATTCCTGAACGCGCCGGCGCCTGTTGGATATGACCCGAAGTTGATCCCCGGCTGGACCTCGCCCAGCGACGAGTCGTTTGGGATCCTGAGGCTCATTCCTCACCGATTGCGCGTGATGCCGGGTTCGCTCATGATGTCCGGCCAGGGCGAACTCTTGACCTGGAACGCATCCGCCTTAGGCATGTGATCTTTCGGGCGTGTCTTCGAGATCACGACGGTGTCTTCTCGAGCCTTCTGACATGTGCCTCCGGTTCTCGTGTTCTGCTGTCCGATACGGCTGGGGTAAGAAAATCGGGGAGTGTTACCGTGGCGCATGCGACGGCTCATCTTGTGTGTGGTGTTGGTCGGGTGTTCATCGGCGGCGCAGCGCACGTCGGTCACCGATCCGGGTTCTACGGCTTCTTCCGGGACTTCCAACTCTTCACCAACGTCGGCGACGGCGGCGTCCGCGACGGGCGGCTCAACTTCGGTGAGCCCTGGAAACGCCACGGTCGCGGCGCCGAACGCGAGTTGGGTCGCGCTGGAAGGCGGCAACATCTGGGTCGCCAACCCCCTGAAGAACTCCGTGTCCAAGATCGACCGGGCAACCCTCGCTCAGACCGATTACAGGGTGGGGACCTTTCCCAACGCGGTTGCCTTCGACGGCACCAATATCTGGGTCACCAATAACGGTGACAACACTGTCTCAAAGGTCGATCCGAAGTCAGCGGCCCCTGGCACGCCCGTCGAGTATGCGACCGGTACCCAGCCAGCCGGAATTGCCTTCGACGGTGTCAGCATCTGGGTTGCCAACTTCGGCGATAAGACGGTGTCCAAGATCGACCCGAACGCCGCCGCTCCAGGCACGCCGGTCGCCTACAACGTGGGTGCTCAACCGAGCACTGTCGCCTTCGACGGAACCAGCATTTGGGTTGCGAACTTTGGCGACAACACGGTGTCCAAGGTCGATCCCAAAGGTGCCGCTCCGGGCACTCCGATCAACTACACCACGGGCGATTTTCCGGCAGGTGTGGCCTTCGACGGCACGTACGTATGGGTCGCCAACCTGAAGAGCAACACTGTGTCGAAAATCGACCCGAACGGCGCCGCCCCAGGTACGCCGACCACCTACAAGGTGGGCAATGCTCCAAACGGGATCGCGTTTGATGGCACGAGCATCTGGGTCGTCAACGAAGCAAGTGCCACGGTGTCCAAGCTCGACCCGAACGCCGCCGCTCCAGGCAACCCGACCAACTTTCCCGTGCGGTTCCCGGACAGTACCAACCGCACGAACAACAAGCCTCAGTACCTGATCTTCGACGGCACGAAGATCTTCGTCACCAACTACTCCGGCTCCGTGGTTACGGTCTCTCCGTGAACCGTCGCGATGGGATCTGACGACAGATAGTTGTGAGGTTGGTGCCAACCGATGTGGGATTGGGTCATCATCACGAGGGCCGCGACAAGCCCGCCCGTGCCAGCGACGATGAGCGGAATGGTGCCCGCACCTCGCCCCGTTGTCCACAGCAATCCTGCCCAGATGCCTGCGAGAAGGATGGCGCCGCTGTTCAACGCTTGGAAGGTGCCTTGCGCCCGCCCGAGTTGTTCGCGCGGCACCAGCGAGGCGATCCACGCTTTGCCTACGCCGTCGGTGAAGGCTGGGAAAAGCCCGTATATCGCGACGATGACATAGACCCCGGCTCCGCCGTTGACAAGCCCGAGACCAAGGTAGCCAATTGCAAATGCAAGCAAACCGGTCGCGTACACGTAGGGCCGCGGCCAGCGATCCGTCAACATTCCAGCAGGGTACGAGCCGAGGGTATAGACGGTGTTGAAGAGCACGTAGGCGAGCACGACCCTGGTCGTAGAGAAACCGAGCTCCACGATCCGAAGCAGGAGAAGCGCGTCAGAGAAGTTGACGAGAGCGACGACAACCAACACCATGGTGACCGTCCAGAACTGTTGAGGTAGTGGTTCGGTTTGTGGGTGTGTTGGTGGCGCGACTGTGGCGCCGCGCCTTGCACCTAATCCGACGGCATGTGGTTCGCGGACGAAGAGTACGAGCAACGCTGATGCAGTTGCGGGGAACACCGCCCACCACAGCGCGGCGTGAAGGTTGTTGTTCATTGCTGACAACGCCCACAGCCCGAGTAGTGGACCAATAACGGCGCCGAGGCTGTCGCCCGCTCGGTGAAACCCGAAGGCGCGTCCGAGTGCGTTCGGCGGAACCGACGATGCGATGAAGGCATCGCGTGGGGCCGACCGGACGCCCTTGCCGAAACGGTCGATCACCCGCCCGACGAGGACCATCGGCCACGACAGCGCTGCAGCAACGACTGCCTTGCCGAGTGCACTCATTGCGTAGCCGGCACCGATGAATGGCTTGCGTCCTCGGCGGTCCGACCAACGGCCGGCGAAGTACCTCGTCACTCCGGCGGTTGCGTCGGCGAGTCCCTCGATGACACCGAGCACCAGCGGCGGTGCGGCGAGAACACCAATGAGCAGCATCGGCAGGAGCGGGTACAACAACTCGCTTGCAGCGTCCTGGAAGAGCGATACGAGTGTCAGGATCACGAGGTTCCGCGTCAGCCATCGACGGTCGGGTTTACGTCTGCCCGCGGAATCCCGGCCTTGCACGACGCGAGCGTAACCCGTTGCAGCAATTGGCAGTCCAGCCTTGCGAACCCTTCCATGCGTTGGGCTCCGCTGGATCTCACTACGATCGTTGCGACAAGGAGGCGAACACATGGGACTCGAACGCGGGCAGGTGGCTGTTGTCACGGGGGCAGGAAGCGGGATCGGGCTCGCGCTTGCTCATGCCTTCGCCATCGATGGACTCTCCGTCGTTCTCGCTGACGTACAGATCGATGCATTGGAGCATGCGGCTGCCGCGGTGGCCGAGCACGGCGTCGACGTGTTTGCGGTGCGTACCGACGTGAGCAAAGAGGAGCAGGTGCAGGAGTTGGCCGCTTCGGCGGTCGAACGATTCGGCGGCGTGCATGTGGTGTGCAACAACGCCGGTGTCTCCGGTGTCGGCGACCCCTGGATGGGACCGCTCTCGTCGTGGGAGTGGACCATGGGTGTGAACTTCTGGGGAGTCGTGCACGGGGTGCGCGCGTTCTTGCCGTATCTCGTGATGGGCGGTGGCGGGCACATCGTGAACACCGCTTCAATTGCCGGTATCTACCCGGGGTTTGCTGCGCCCTACGACGCCAGCAAGCACGCCGTGGTCGCCATCACCGAAGGGCTCTACAACTCGATGCAGGCAGCCGGTCTACCTGTAGGCGTGAGCTGTCTTTGTCCTGGTTGGGTTCGCACTGGCATCCTCGACGCCGACCGCAACTGGCCGGCTGAATTGGGCGAGAGGCCGGTCGTGGATGCTGGCGGAGCGGTGTCGCTGAAGTACGTGCGGCGAGCGATCGACGAGGGTATGACACCAGCCGCTGTCGCCGACCTCGTGGTAGATGCCATACGGTCGCAGCGCTTCTGGGTGTTCCCGCACCCTGACTTCTTGGAGATCGCAGTACAGCGTTTCCATCGCATCGCCGAGGGGCTCAACCCCGCCCCGCCGGAGGAGACGCCAGGCCTTCCACCGCGAGCGCAGATGATGGCCGAAGTGATGAAGGCGATGGGCCTCGAGCCCTGAACGCGCGACTGCTACCGACGCCCGAACTCGGCACGCTTGTGCGCTCGGGCAAACATCGTCTTCAGATACGCGCCTTCGTCGAAACCGATGGGATGGTCGGCGGCGTGACCTGTGCGCACGACCTCGCTGATGCGATGCCTGCTGCTGTCGGCAGCAAGGTGTATTGATGCAAAGAACTCCACATCTGACACGCGGCTCGAACACGACGACTGGACGAGCATCCCGCCGTCGTCAAGGAGGTCGAGCGCCAACCGTGTGAGTCGTTTGTATGCGTGCACGGCGCGGTCGACATCGCTACGGCGGTGGGCGAACGATGGTGGGTCCACCACCACCACCTCGAAGCGGCGGTGCTGCTTTGCCAAGGCACCCATGACCTCGAACGCGTCGCCAACCTGCGTGGTGTGTTCACACTTCTGTACGTTCGGGATGGCGATGTTGTGCTGCATGTTGCGCACTGCGGCCTCGATCGAGCCGGCGCTGATATCTACACTGTGTACCGATCGAGCGGCACCCGCTGCCGCATAGACCGAGAATCCGCCTGTGCTCGAGAACACGTCGAGTACCTTCGCATCGCGTGACAGCCCCCGGACTCGGGCGCGGTTCTCGCGTTGGTCCAAGAAGTGGCCGGTCTTCTGCCCGTGTACGAGATCGGCTTCGAAGGTGAGCCCATTCTCCCGAAAGAGCACTGGTGCAGCGGGTGCCTCGCCAACCAGCGTTACGCCATCCGCGAGGCCATGGATATTTTGGTTGGCAACGTCTCGGCTGAATCGTAAGACGACCGAATCGGCATTGAGTCGCTCACGCAACATCGGCACGAGAGTGGGCAGGTATGGAAGCCACGCCGTCGTGTACAGCTTCACGACCAGCGTTGTGGCATAACGATCGACGACAAGGCCGGGCAGACCATCGTTCTCGCCATGGATCACGCGGTACCCAGTCGTGTCGCCACGAGCGGTGACACTGCGTCGTCGCTCGATCGCAGCGTCGATTTGCTGCAGCCACCATGTGTCATCGATGCCGACGGGCTTGCCGTGGTGCAGCACGCGGATGCGGATCGGCGACAGCGGGTCGTACAAGCCAATTGCGACGAATTCGCGATCTGAATCGAACATGACTGCGAGATCGCCCGAGCTGCCTTCGTGATTGACCGACACGATCGAGCGGTCGAAGATCCACGGATGGCCGCCGTGTATCTGGCGGATCGCATCCTTTGTCACGCGCACAGCGAGGCGGCGCGTGGAGGGCGGCGGGATCTGGTCGAGCGGATTCATGTGTCATGCATCATGCCTGACAGCAGTGGCAGTGCGTGTCGAGCACACGAAGAACTACGGTTTGCGGACAGCCGAACGATTCCAGGAGAGTCCCATGACGCAGGCCACCAATCTAACCGTAACGACCGATGGCGTGAGCATCCACCACGAGTCTCGAGGCGAGGGCGCCGATGTCATCCTCATTCACGGTCTCACCGACAGCTCCGCCACGTGGGGACCGATCATCGACATGCTCGCTGCGTCGTATCGAGTCACGACGATGGATCTCCGCGGGCACGGGCGTTCAGGTGACAGTGATGACTACCGCGCCGCCGGCATGGCTCGTGATGTTGCAGCCGTCGTTGGCGCCGCCAACATCACGGCGCCGTTGGTGATCGGACACTCGCTCGGGGGCATCGTGGCAACGGCGTACGCGGCCGTTGGTCCAGCCCGAGCCGTGATCAACATTGACCAGACGCTCGAACTCGGAGCGTTCCAAGACGGTTTGCGCGAGGTCGAAGTGTTGTTACGTAATCCGGCATCGTTCCCAGAAATCCTCGCTGCCATCTTCGGGTCGATGGACGGCGACGTTCTGTCTGCGGACACGAGGACCCAGATCGCTTCACATCGACGACCGAACCAGTCGGTGGTGTTGGGCGTGTGGGGCGAAGTGCTCACATCGTCGATTCCCGAACTTGAAGCCACGATGCGCGAGGTCACGAGCACGATCGCCGCGCCGTACCTCTCGCTGCAGTTCGTCGAAGGCGCCGACGTGTATGGCGACTGGCTGCGAGTACTGTTGCCCCAGGCCGTCGTCGAGCAGTGGCCGGGCCTCGGGCATTACGGGCACTTGGTGCATCCCGATCGCTTCGTCGAACGCGTGATCAGCTTCGACCAGTGAACGACTCGACGTGCTTTGACTATCATCGGCCGCAGCTTCGTCACCACCACATCCGTCGATAAGGGGCGTTCCATGGCACAGACAGTTCAAGGCGTTATTGCGCGGGGCAAGGGTCAGCCCGTCGAGCTCACCAGCATCGTCGTGCCCAACCCGGGTCCCGGTGAGGCGCTTGTTCAGGTGCAGGCGTGCGGGGTGTGTCACACCGACCTGCACTACCGACAGGGCGGCATCAACAACGACTTCCCATTCTTGCTCGGTCATGAAGCTGCCGGCATTGTCGAAGCCGTTGGTCCCAACGTCAGCAACGTCAAGCCCGGTGATTTCGTCGTGCTCAACTGGCGCGCCGTGTGCGGCAACTGTCGCTCTTGTCTGCGTGGAAAGCCGCAGCTGTGTTTCAGCACCTTCAACGCATCGCAGAAGATGACACTCGTCGATGGCACGCCACTCGCACCGGCCTTGGGTATTGGTGCCTTCGCAGAGAAGACACTCGTTGCCGCCGGTCAGTGCACTCCTGTGAATCCTCAGGCGTCGCCTGCGGTTGCGGGTCTGCTTGGCTGCGGTGTCATGGCCGGGCTCGGTGCGGCGATGCTCACGGGCGAGGTTCAGCGTGGTTACAGCGTCGCGGTGTTCGGCTGCGGCGGAGTAGGAAACGCCGCGATCGCCGGCGCGCGGCTGGCCGGAGCAACCACGATCATCGCTGTCGATCTCGACGACCGCAAACTCGAGTGGGCTCGCCAGTTCGGGGCCACGCACACCGTGAACGCAAAGACCACCGAACCGGTCGCGGCCATTCAGGCTGCGACCAATGGCAACGGTGCCGACGTGTGCATCGAAGCGGTCGGTCATCCCGAAGTTCTTCGTCAGGCGTTCTATGCACGCGACCTCGCCGGCACCGTCGTACAGGTGGGCGTGCCGACCCCGGAGATGGCGATGCCCAACATTCCGATGATCGACTTCTTCGGTCGGGGTGGCGCGCTCAAGCCGAGCTGGTACGGCGATTGTCTGCCAAGCCGTGACTTTCCGCTTCTGGTCGATCTGCATCTGCAGGGCCGTTTGCCGCTCGAGGACTTTGTTTCCGAGACCATCGGCCTCAGTGATGTCGAAGAAGCCTTCCACCGGATGGAGCGCGGCGAAGTGCTGCGCAGTGTGGTCTTGTTGTGATCGAACTGGTGACGACATCGGGCATCTTTGCGATCGATGGCGGCGAGTGGGAGGTCACCAACAACATCTGGATGATCGGTAACGACCGCGAGGTCATCGTCGTCGATGCAGCTCATGACGCGGCGCCGATCGTGCAGGCGGTCAACGGCCGCCGTGTCGCTGCAATCGCGCTCACGCACGGTCACAACGATCACATCAATGCTGCCGTTGCATTGCAAGATGCCGTCGATGCGCCCATCCTGTTGCACCCGGACGACCTGATGTTGTGGCACGTGATCTACCCCGACCGCGACCCTGACGCGTCGTTGACCGATGGCGGATTGTTGCGCGTCGGCAGCACTGAACTCGGTGTATTGCACACTCCCGGTCATTCGCCGGGGGGCTGTTGTTTTCATGTTGTGGGTGGCTGTGCGGACGGCACCGACGCTGTGTTCAGCGGTGACACCTTGTTCTGCGGGGGGCCAGGTGCGACTGGGCGAAGCTTCAGCGATTACGACACGATTGTCGCCTCTATCAGACGGCGTTTGTTCAGCCTTCCACCGAGCACGGTCGTACACACTGGGCACGGCGAGAGCACCACGATCGGGGCCGAAACTGTCGCACTGCGCGACGAGGGGAACAGTAACTAGCATCGGGCGATGACGATCTCCACGATGCGCGAAGAAGCTCACGATTACCTCAGCGATGCAGTCGCGCTGCGCCGTCAACTGCACCAGTGGCCAGAGCTTGGAAACCATCTTCCCATTACTCGTGACGCGGTGCTTTCCTCGCTCGAGGGTTTGCCACTCGATCTGACGTTGCACACCTCGACGTCGGGCATCAGCGCACTGCTCACCGGCGGCAAGCCCGGCCCCACGATTCTGTTACGGGGCGACATGGATGCATTGGCAATGCCAGAGAACACCGACCTCGATTTCTCCTCGAAGGTCGATGGCTGTATGCACGCGTGCGGTCACGACACTCACACGGCAATGTTGGTGGGGGCGGCGAAGATGCTCGCGTCTCGGCGCGGTGACCTTGCCGGCAGGGTCTTGTTCATGTTCCAGCCGGGCGAGGAAGGCCACGCCGGCGCGCGCTACATGCTGCAGGAAGGTCTGCTCGATGTTGCGCCGCTTGCCGATGGCACACCGTCGCCCGTCACTGGTGCGTTCGCGCTGCACATCACTTCGGCGCTTCCGGTTGGCATGGTGAGCACACGTGGTGGATCGATCATGGCCTCGAGCGACCATCTACTGATCACCGTGCACGGTCGCGGCGGCCATGCCAGCGAGCCCTACCGAGCGCTCGACCCCATCCCGGTGGCGTGCGAGATCGTTCAGGCGATGCAGATGATGGTCACGCGCAGCATCGATGTGTTCGACCCCTCGATCATCACGGTCGGGCGCATCACTGCTGGCACGACCAGTAACGTGATCCCTGAAACTGCACAGATCGAGGGCACCATTCGCGCGGTGAGCGAGCGCACTCGCTCGAGAGTGCATGCCGGAATCCAGCGGGTGGCCGAAGGTGTGGCAGCAGCCCACGATGCCTCTGTCACGGTCGAACTCACGTTGGGCTATCCGGTCACGTCCAATAACGTGAACTTTGCAGCATTTGCCACCAAGGTGGCAGGCGACGTGATTGGACCCGAACGCGTTCTGCAAATGCCGCATCCGGTGATGGGCGCCGAGGACTTCAGCTACGTGCTCGAGGCGGTGCCGGGATCGATGATGTTTCTCGGCGGAACCCACCGCGATCGCAACCCCGCAACTGCACCGCCCAACCACAGCAACCGTGTCACTTTCGACGAGGAAGCGATGGCGACAGGCATGGCGCTGTATACATCGGTCGCGATGCGTCACCTCGATCCCGAGTGTTGAGCACACTCGCGCTTGCAGTCGATTCGACCCGAAACACGCGTTTCGACTCGGATGTGGCCCAAAATCAGAGCAAAACCGGCAGATTTGGTGTGGTGTTTGACGTGCTCTCACCGGACTCTTACACGCGAATTGTTGAATAGCCGATATGCCGTCACCCACGCGTCAGGCGCCGAGCCCTCGTAACGTGGCGCGTGGCCCGGTCAGGGCGCTGCCGAGTCCACGCCCCTCGGCGTTGTTCGGCACCGACATCTGGATCATCGCTGCGGCGTACGTCGCCTGCGTGTTCGGGCTGTGGGCGCGTCACGGCGGCGTGACCGATCTGACCAAGAATTGGCTCGATGGTTGGTTGTCGTTTTCCCAGATCACGGGGCTCTTGTCGTCGGCATGTGGTTTGTTCGGTGTTGTGCTCATCGCTCGTCCGCGCACGCTCGAGCGCCACTTCGGTCTCGACAAGATGTTCGTGTGGCACCGTTATCTCGGTGAGAGCATGGCCGTGCTGCTCGGTTTGCACATTGCCTCGGCTGTCATTTCTGGTACCGCCGATGGCACTGGCGTCTGGTCCGTCATTCGTAACTACACGGGTCGTCAGCCCTATATGGCCATTGCCACGGTTGGCGGCATTCTCGTGTTTGTGGTCACCATCACCTCACTGAAATCGATCCGTCGACAGATGTCGTATGAGACCTGGTACTTCGTTCACCTCACTGCCTACGCCGCGCTCGCGTTGTCGTTCGGGCATGAGATTGTGCTCGGGACCGACTTTGCCGACGATTCCTTGGCGCGCTGGTTCTGGATCTTCATCCATGTTGGCGTACTCATCGGAGTGTTGACCGGTCGTTGGGGTCGCACGATTCTTTCGATCTTCAGGCCGCTGCGTGTGCAGTCGGTGAACGAACTTGGCGCAGACATCAGTGCGATCACCTTGGGCGGTCCGGGCATCACGCGCATCGAGGCACACGGTGGCCAGTTCTGCATGTTGCGTCCGCTGCGTCCAGGTTTGTGGTGGCAGAGTCACCCCTTCTCGTTGTCCGCCGCGCCCACGACCCGCGGGCTGCGTTTCACTATCAAGGATCGCGGTGATGCGAGCGGAATCATCAACAAGCTTCGCGTCGGTACTCGCGTCGCGGTCGAAGGTCCATATGGCGTCGCGACACCCGATGTTGCCGTCGGAACAAAGGTGCTGTGCATTGTCGGCGGTGTCGGTGTGGCTCCAGCCCGGGCGATGCTCGAGCTGCTCACACCCGATCAAGAACCCGTTGTTCTCTACCGAGCTCGTTCAAAGGAAGATCTCGTTCATCTCGATGAGATGCAACAGATCGCCAAGAAGCTGAGGGGTGAGGTTCTCACGCTTGTCGGGCCATCCATCTCGCTTGCTGTGAAGGACCCGTTCAGCGGGCCGTCCTTGAAGCGTGCGATTCCCGATCTTGTCGAGCGCACGGTCTTCGTGTGTGGCCCCGATTCGCTTGTGCACGCGGCTCGTCGTGGACTGAAAGCGGCGGGCGTGCCGGCGGACAAGATTCACTACGAAATGGTTTGGTGGTAGCTATGAAGCAACAACGTCCGATCTCCCTCGCACGTCGTGTCTGGCCGGCGCTGGCTGTGGCCGGAGCATCAGCAGCGTTCGTCTCAGCACTGGACAAGCCAACTCAATTCGTTGCTGACAAAGTGTCGTTAACGGGCTCGAACGACACCGTCCCCACGGCCACCGCGCTTTCGGTGCCTCCCGTCCCAGGGTTACCGGTGCCCGGTTCTGTAAAGCCGATTCCCGTTCCTACCGCGATCCCGCCGGTCCCCGGTGCAGTTCCGGCCCAGCCGACGCCCGCCCAGGGGACACCCGCGGCGGACTGTGGGCCAGCTATCAATGGCCCGGTCGTGGACACGCGTTGGGGTCCTGTGCAGGTGCAGGCTCAGCTCACGGCTGACCACCGTGTGTGCAACGTCATTGCGTTGCAGACCCCAAGTAGCCATAGCCGCTCAATCCAGATCAACAGCTACGCCAAACCAATCCTGCACAAGCGTGCGGTGGCCGCCGGTAGTGCGCAGTTCAATGGCGTCTCCGGAGCCACGATCACCTCGCGTGGGTACATCGCTTCGCTGCAGTACATCCTCGATCACAACTGATGTCCGAAGCCACGGTCTCTCCGTTGCGTCGCAACGCACGAGTGATGGGCACCGTCGCCAGCATCCACGTCTACGACCACATCGATTCAGCTCTGATCGAGGCGGCAATCGATGACGCTCTCCATGAGCTCGAACGACTCGAGGAGATGTTCAGCACCTTTCGAGCGACCAGTGTCATTAGTCAGATCAATCGTGGCGATCTCAATCTGCTCGATGCGCCGAAGGAAGTGATCGAGGTGTTCGATGCCTGCACGTGGCTCGACCACGCGAGCGATGGCGCGTTCAGCGTGCGTCGCGCAGACGGCACGCTCGACCCAGCCGGTTTCGTGAAAGGTTGGGCGTGCGAGCGAGGGGCAGCAAGGTTGGCGGCACGCGGTCTTGCCAACTTCATGTTCACGATCGGCGGCGATCTGATGGTTCATGGAGAGCCAGCTCCGGGCGAGCGCTGGTCGGTCGCCATTGCCGATCCCCTGCGGCCCGGTGAAGTCGTACGATCAGTTGACATCGCTGATGGAGCCGTGGCGACCTCAGGTACCAGCGAGCGTGGCAACCACATTCGAGTGACGCCTTCCCACACCATTGATGATTCAGGTGATCTCGCGGCGCTTGCATCGTTCACGGTGATCGGGCCCAGCCTCACCTGGGCCGATGCCTTCGCGACAACCGCGTTTGCGATGGGGCGAAACGGGCTTGCTTGGATCGAGCAGTTCCCTGGTTATGAGGGCATCGCAGTCGACCACGGTGGGGTTGTCACGACTACTGGCGGCTTCGTCGAAGCTGCCGACGTTGCCGACGAGGTTGTGCTCGAGGCAACCGGGCCGTAGCCCTACTCGACGGATAGCGAGTTCAGCGTCAGCTCGGGTTCGTCGGTGAGCAGGCGCTGCAACCGGTAAATATTTTCGAACAACGCCACCATCGATCCATCGGCGCGCTGCAGGATACGGATGCCACCGATCTGACGAAGGCGGTCGGCGCTGACTTCATCGGTGCCACGAATCGCTTGATACGGCGAGCCCGTGAGCTCGACAGGTGCATTGAACTCGCTCTCCAAACGGTGCGCGAACACCTCGAACTGAAGTTGACCGACCGCGGCCAGAACAAGCGCTGCATCGCCCATGTCCGGGTCGCGCAGCACTTGCACCACGCCTTCTTCCTCGAGCACTTCGATACCGCGGCGGAACTGCTTGACGCGGCTTGTGTCTTTCGGGCGGGCGTTGGTGAACAATTCCGGTGCAAACCGGGGGATGCCGGGGAACGTGACCGGGTCATCTTCGTACAGCGTGTCGCCGAGTTGCAGACCGTTCGCATTCACGAGGCCGACGACGTCGCCGGGGTACGCCTCTTCCACTGTGCTGCGCTCCGCACCGAACACTGTGGACGCATATTTTGTGGCGAACGGCTTGCCGGTTCGAGCAACGGTCATCGTCATCCCGCGGTCGAACCGCCCACTGCAGATACGGACGAAGGCGATGCGATCGCGATGCGAGCGGTCCATGTTGGCCTGCACCTTGAACACGAACGCTGAACACGGGGCGTCGACTGGGCGCCTGACCCCATGAACATCTGGGCGCGGCGGTGGTGCCGGAACCAGGTCGACGACTGCATCGAGAAGGGCGCGCACGCCGAAGTCGGTGAGTGCCGAACCAACGAAGAGCGGCGTGGATTCGCCGGCGAGGAATGAGTCCATGTCGAGATCTGCACCAACTGCATCGAGCAAGCCACAACCATCGATCGCACGTTGGAACAACACGCCCTCTTCGGCGGCCGCTTGCTCGAACGGCATCTCCTCTTCGGGTGCCATCCGGGCACCACGCGCGACGCGTGTGAAGCGAATGAACACCTTTCGGCGACGATCGATCACACCGTGGAAGTCGCCGGCATCGCCAACGGGCCATGTGAGCGGTGTCGGACGCAGGTTGATCTTCGTCTCGATCTCGTCCATGAGCTCAAGCGGGTCCAGGCCCGGCCGGTCGAACTTGTTGAGGAAGGTGAGCACTGGCAACTTGCGCGCCCGGCAGACCTCAAACAACTTCAGCGTCTGTGGCTCGATTCCCTTTGCTGAGTCCAGCACCATCACCACTGCATCGACAGCGGCCAGGACGCGGTACGTGTCCTCGCTGAAGTCACGGTGACCAGGCGTGTCGAGCAGGTTGATCACGCAGTCGCGATACTCGAACTGCATCACAGCAGAGGTAATTGAAATGCCGCGCTTTTGTTCGAGCTCCATCCAGTCGCTGGTCGCGCTGCGATTCGCACCTTTGGCCTTGACCGAACCGGCTTCCACCACAGCGCCGGCATACAACAAGAACTTTTCGGTCAGAGTGGTCTTACCGGCGTCGGGGTGGCTGATGATCGCAAACGTACGACGCCGTTTTGCTTCGTCTTCTGGTCGTAGGTTGCTCACATGATCTCCGGCCAGCAAACGCTATCGCCGCGAGGTTCAACTGCCGCGGAACGCTCCGCTCGCCGGTTCACCGTCGTACAGACGAATAAGACGATTGCTCAGAGTCCGGCGTGCGCGATCGAGATGATCTCGTGTGGCTCTTCGACTATCCAGCGCGCGCCGGCCTGCTTCAGTTCGCCGTCGGCCGCATAGCCCCACGTGACGCCCACGCATGCCAGCCCGTGCTCGGCGGCGCCTTCGACATCGTGATAGCGATCGCCCACCATCACCGCGCGGGTGGGTGTCAGCTGATCGATCACGTAGCCCAGGACGGCGGTCTTGGTTGCTCTGGTCATATCGAAGGTGGCACCACCGATGACCTCGAACCGTTCGGTGTAGCCGAAGTACTCGAGAATACGACGTGCAGTCAGTTCGGGTTTGGAGGTCGCGATCGCAAGGCGAAATCCTTCGGTAGCCAAGGCATCGAGCACCTGCTCGATGCCTTGGTAGACGTAGTTGCCGAAGGCACCGATCTCCCAATAGTGGGCACGGTATGAGGTGAGCAGAGCCGTGATCTCGTCGAGCGTGAAACCCTCGGCCAAAAAGGCGGTCTGAAACGGCGGTCCGATGAAGCGCAAGAGATCGTTGGGAGGGGTTAACCCCGTCTCGGCAAACGCATGATCGAGCGACGCCAAGATGCCAGGTGCCGAATCGGACACGGTGCCGTCGAGGTCGAAGATGACAGTGTCGAATGGTTCGTTCATGGTGGTGTCGGGGTTACTTCAGGAGCAGGAACTGCAGTCGCCGGGAGACGACCCACAGCCCGCCAACAGCCATCGTAAAGAGGAAGACGACGTGACCAACAATTCCCCATGAGGCGTGGCCGGCGTTCGCGTCGCGGATGAGCGCGACGCCGTGGTAGAGCGGCGAGATCTGCACAACCCATCCGAGGCCGCCGTACGAACTGATTGGGTAGAAGGTTGCCGAGAACAAGAACAGTGGCATTGAGACCATTGGCACGAATTCGAAGTCGGTCCATGCGCGCATATACGTGGTGGACGCCATACCCACCGCGGCGAATGCAAAACCGATGAGTACGCAGGTGGGGAGCGAGAGCAGTACCCACCACGAGTTGGTAAGGCCGAGCATCGCCATCGTCACCAAGAACGCAGCTGAGTAGAGCAGACCGCGTATGAGAGCCCAGCTGATTTCGCCGAGGGCAACGTCGCCGATCCCCATGGGCGTGGACAGCACGGCATCGTAGGTGCGTGCGTACTTCAGTTTATGAAACACGTTCATCGTGCTGTCGTAAACAGCGCCGTTCATCGCGCTCGAGGCCATCATGGCCGGGGCGACGAAGGCCGCGTAGGTGAGCACATGATTGCCAACCGTGACATTGCCGACCAATGATCCGAGACCCACACGAATGGACAGCAGATAGAAGAGCGGCTCGAAGAAGCCGGAGAGCAAGATCGGCCATGTGTTCCGGTAACACATGACTTGGCGCTCGATCATGCGGTGGGGCCGCCGTGCGGCGCGCACTACGGGGGGCACGATACGCAGCATTGGCGAGCGCAGTTTGCGTCCGCGAAGCGTTGGCGTGGTGGCTGCGTTCATGCGAACAGCCTGCGTTGTGCGAATCGGCGCATGAAATAGGTGCCGACGGCCGACCACAGCACGAGATAGCCGATGCTGCCGAGCGCGGCCGATGCACTGAGTGATGTACCGGTTGCCCACCCGCGACAGAGCCGAACGCCGTGCCACAACGGCGTGGAGTATCCGACCCAACGGATGATCGGTGGCAACTTCGACAGCGGAAAGAATGCACCGCCGAAGAGAAAGAGGGGCGTGATGACGAAGCGTTGAATGACCGGGAAGCTCATCTCGCGGGTACGGGTCACCGTAAATGCACCGAGTGGCATCGCCAGTGCCAACCCGCTCAGCATTGCTGCCGGGACCGCTGCGATGAGGCCCCAAGAACGTACGTCTGGGAAGAGCATCATCGCTGCAGCAACTGTGACTGCGGCGATGCCTGTGCGCAGCAGCAACCACAGCACGTGTGCGGCAACGATGTCGGTGGCCTCGATGGGTGTCGCTGACATTGCTTCGTACTGACGGGTCCACATCAGCGAGTCGAGGACCGGCCACATGCTTTCGTTGGACGCGACCATCATTGCCGTCGTTGCGAGCAAACCCGGTGCGACGAAGGCAACGTAGGGAAGCTGTCCCAACGCTCTGGCGCTGCCCGCGTTGCGGTTCACCAGAGAGCCAACCCCGAGCCCCATTGCCAACAGGTAGAGCAGCGGTTGGAGAAACGATGACACGACGTTCGAGCGCCACACGCGCCGAAACACGGTGAGCTTCCACTCGAGGACTCGTAGGGGTGCGGGTGTGCTCATGGCTGCGCCTACTCGACCAGCGTGCGGCCGGTGAGGTGGAGGAAGACATCCTCGAGTGTGCTGCGGCGCACGAGCGCGCTCTCGGGTCTCGCGCCGGCTTCGTTAACGCGGGCAAGGGCGTGATCGCCATCATGCACGTAAACGAGGATGCGGTCGGGCAGAACTTCGTGTCGTTCGCCAAGGCCGACGGCGAATCGTTCGTTCTCTGCATTTGTGCCCGCCGGGAAACGCAACTCAAGGACTTCACGCGTGGCGTGCTGCTCGATGAGTCGACGTGGTGAACCCTCGGCAACGATGCGACCACCATCCATTACAACCAGCCGATCGCAGAGTTGTTCGGCTTCGTCCATGTAGTGAGTGGTGAGCACGAGTGTGACGCCCTGTTGCTTCAACCGATAGAGGCGGTCCCAAAGTATGTGCCGCGCCTGAGGGTCCAGGCCCGTGGTGGGCTCGTCGAGCAGGAGCAGATCGGGCTGGTTGATGAGCGAGCGGGCGATCGTGACGCGACGCTTCATGCCTCCCGACAGCGGTTCGACTCGGCTCTTGGCGCGGTCTGTGAGTTGTACGAATTCGAGGAGTTCGCCAGCGCGGCGGCGCGCCTCGGAACGGCTGAGATCGAAGTACCGACCGTAGATGATCAGGTTTTCTTCGACCGTGAGTTCGGCATCCAGCGAGTCGAGTTGTGGCACGACGCCGAGGCGCTTGCGGATCTGACGGCCGTGTGTGGCCGGGTCGAGACCGAACAGTTGCAACGAGCCACCACTGATGGGCGAGGTGCAGCCAATCATTCGCATCGTGGAGGACTTTCCTGCGCCGTTCGGTCCGAGGAAACCGAACGCCTCGCCGGGTTGCACGTGGAAGTCGATGCCGTCGACGGCGGTGAAATCGCCAAACTTCTTGACGAGCCCGTGCGCGCGAATGAGCGCAGCGTCGGGTGCATGAAGGGTTCGGTCGAGCGACATAGCCACGCGACCCTATCGGCCGCCGTAGGCTGCAAAACCATGGATATTCGACCGCTGCGCAGCAACGACCTGCCGACAGTGATGCAGCTCAATAACGCCGCGGTACCCGCAGTGAGCGAAGCAGATATGTCGAAACTGCAGGCGTTGGTGGCCGAGGCCACGCTGTCACTCGTCGCCGAGAACGACGGTGACGTCGTGGGATTTTGCATTAACTTCGGTCCCGGCGCCGACTACCACAGCATCAATTACCAGTGGTTTTGTGAGCGCTATGACGA
>JAYTWP010000379.1:0-1597 GCA_043743395.1 Actinomycetota bacterium
CATCTCTATGGCCTTCATGTGGCCAGCGGAGGCGTGCTGTTGCCCGAGCACGACGTGATCATCATCGATGAAGCCCACTCGCTCGAGGACATCATGAGCGACACCGTCGGCGTCTCCATCGGAAGCGGACGCTTCACGAGCCTAGCCGCCACCCTGAAACGCATCATCGATGACCCTACGCTGCTCAGTGCCGTCATCGACTCGGGGGTGGCGTTGCGCGAGGTCCTGTCGCCGTTCGCCGGCCAACGGCTACCGATGCCTTTCCCAGACCCAATTGCAGATGCGCTCATCACCGGACGCGCCCGGATTGATGCTGCGCAGGCAGCGCTGCGCGCGATCAACACCGAGGTCGAAGACGCCAAACAACGCAAGCTCCGTGCACAAACGCAAGCCACCCGACTCATGGAACACATCGACACTGCGATCGGAACACACACGGGCTACGTCGCGTATGTATCAGGTGGGGTTGAACAGCCTCGCTTGGAGATCGCGCCGCTCGACGTCGGCCCCACCTTGCGCGCTGGCGTGTGGGACAAGCACACTGCGATTCTCACGAGTGCCACGATCCCGTCGTCACTCACCGAACGCGTCGGTCTGCTTGCGGGGTCGGCAGACGTGCTTGATGTCGGCAGCCCATTTGACTACGAGCACAACGCCATGTTGTATTGCCCGATTCACCTCAAGGACCCACGCTCGGCGCAGTTCAGTGCAGGCATGCACGATGAACTGATGGCACTCATCGCGGCGGCCGGTGGGCGCACTTTGGCCCTGTTCACAAGTTGGAAGGCCATGGAGGCAGCAGCCGAGATCGCCCGGGCCCGATTGCCCTACACAGTGATGACCCAACGTGATTTGCCCAAGACGGCGCTTGTGAAGGCCTTTACGGACGACGAAACGACGTGTCTGTTCGCCACGGCTGGTTTCTTCCAAGGGGTCGACATCCCAGGTCGAACTCTGTCCTTGGTCACCATCGATCGCTTGCCCTTCCCCCGCCCCGACGACCCACTGCTGTCGGCTCGCCGAGAGCTTCTCGGCTCCAAAGCCTTTTCTGAGATCGACATTCCCCGCGCAGCCACCCTCCTGGCCCAAGCAACAGGTCGCCTCATCCGCACCGCCACCGACAAAGGCGTGGTCGCCATCATGGACTCGCGTCTCGGAACTGCGAACTACCGATGGGACATTGTGAAGGCGCTACCGCCAATGAAGCGAACCAGGCATCGCTCAGAGGCCGAGGCCTTCTTGCAGAAAATCACGCAAGCAGGCGATAGCCAAGCCCGCGAACAGTGACGAGCAACTTGGGGTCGTCAGGCTGATCCTCGATCTTCACACGGAGCCGACGCACATGTGCGTCCACCAAACGGCTGTCACCCAAGTACTCGTAGCCCCACACTCGCTCGAGCAACTGATCGCGTGATAACACGGCGCCGACGTGCTCGGCGAATTCACAGACCAGCCGGAACTCGGTCTTGGTGAGGCTGAGTTCGACGCCGCCCTTGAGGACAATGCCTTGATCGTGGCGGACCTCGACATCGCCGAACCTGCTCGAGCGGGATTCAGCGGTTGGGGTTTCGTGCAGCTGGACCCGACGCAACTGTGC
>JAYTWP010000380.1:0-5354 GCA_043743395.1 Actinomycetota bacterium
CCCATGTCGTGCTCGACGCAACCGCAGTGCGCGTGCTGCTGCCGGGGACCACTGAACCAGTAGCAGCACAGGTCATCGGGACCGACGCGGGCAACGATCTTGCGCTCCTGCACGTCAAAAAGAGCGGTCTCGCGGTGGCTCAGTTCGCCCCGATCGACAGCGCCCAAGTCGGCGATCAGGTCATGGCGATGGGATTTGCGCTTGATCTCCCCGGTGAGGCCTCGGTGACGTCGGGGATCATCTCCGCGCTGAGCCGCACGATGTTGACACCGAACGGCGCACTGAATGGGCTTCTCCAGACTGATGCAGCAATTTCATCTGGCAACTCAGGCGGGCCTTTGGTCAACACCTCAGGCCAAGTGATCGGTATCAACACTGCAGTCGCGCGCAGCAGCGCGGTGAACACTGCCAGCAATATTGGTTTCGCCATTTCGGCCAAGGAAATCCAGAAGGTCGTCGAACAGCTTCGAACGGCAAAGGGCGGTGCCCGCGCGGAAGGGTATTTGGGCGTTGGTGTGAGTGATCGTGTCGATGGTGGACGTGGCGCCATTGTTTCTCGCGTACAACCAGGTTCACCCGCCGAGCGCCTCGGCCTGCTCGAGGGCGACGTGATCAGCAGGGTGAACGGTGACGTCATCGACGGTCAAGCAGGCCTCATCGCTTCGATCCGAGACTTGTCGCCCGGCAATTCGGTCACGCTGGAATATTCACGCGATGGCAAGTCATCGACCGGAACTGCGGTCCTCGCCGCGCGTCCTCAGAACTAGGCTTCGTCTGTCTTTGCGCAAGCGAATGTCATTGTTTCGTCAGCGCCGAGCAGTTTGTCGACGCGAACGCTAGACATGCTCGGATATGTCCACGCTGCCTCCACCTCGGGAGGGCGACCAGGCTGTAACTCAGATGGCGCCACCACGTGCCGTAGCGGGCGCGGCCAGCCACAGTATCTGGAACCGGCCAATCAAGAACACCGCGATGCTGCGGGTCGCAGCCGTGGTGTGTGTCGCGTGGATGGCTGGACTTCTCGGCGTGTATGTCGGTGCCCGCATCGAGAAGCAGAATCCGCCAACGAGTTATCGCAATTCGACCGCGCCCGTTGTGCTTGGCAAGCCTCGCGACACTGCGTTCGAGAAGCGGATCGATGTCGCCGCCGTCGCCGCCAAAGTACGACCCAGCATCGTCACCGTCTCAACGGATCTCAGCGAGAGGGGACAGCAGGGTGAGGGTGTTGGCACAGGTGTGGTGCTCACTGCCGACGGCCAGATTCTGACCAATGCTCACGTGATCGAAGGCGCGACCAAAATTCGAGTACGACTGGCCGGTGAAAATAATCCACGGCCTGCGAAACTCTTGGCCAGCGATCCGGGTGACGATCTGGCCCTGCTGGCCGTCGACGTTACGGGTCTGATCCCTGCCACACTTGCGGATCCAAGTAACATTCGCGTGGGCGATGATGTCATCGCCATTGGCTACGCTCTCGACCTCGATGGCGAGGCGAGCATCACGCTCGGCATCGTCAGCGGGCTCGATCGCACCATCAGGATTGCTGCGGGTGCCCTCGACGGGTTGATCCAGACTGATGCCGCGATCTCGTCGGGCAACTCGGGTGGGCCGCTTGTCGATGCCGCAGGTGAGGTCGTCGGAATCAACACCGCAGTTGCCCACAGCGACGCGACGAACACAGCAACGAGTATCGGATTTGCGATCTCGATGGCGCAGGTGCTTCCGCAGATCGAGGTGCTCAGGGCGCAAGCGGGCGGACTCGACAAGGCCGACGGTTTCGTCGGTGTCTTTCTGTCAGAACGGACTGATGGGGGTCGCGGCGCCGTCGTCAATGAACTGACGCCGGGCCTGCCAGCCGACGAAGCAGGTATCGAGGCGTTGGATGTCATCGTCGAGATCGACGGCGTTGCGATCGAGGGAGCTGTCGGGGCGATCGCGTCGGTTCGGGATCATCGACCTGGCGACACGATTACTCTGGTAGCTGAACGCGGCGGCGTCAAACGGACCTTCACCGTCTCAGTAATTGCTCGCCCCGCGACGAGCAATTAGCGCATCAGCGAGCGCCCGGGCTCTCAGCTGGTGAGACCAACGAGTGGAAAGCGCGGGTCATCGAGCGAGCCACCGACGACGAGGTTGTCTTGCGTGAACGGTGGTGAGTGCAACCACGGGCGGCGAGCAAACACGGCGTCATCCCCCAGGTAACGCATGCTGACGGCACGTCGGCGATGGGTGCTCAGTCCCGCAGTTCCGGGCGCGGCGTGCAACGTGCGAAAGTGAAAGGCAACCACGTCGCCTGGCGAGATATCGAACGAGACGATTTGGTGGTTGTCCCGCTCGGCGTCGATGTCGGGGACAAGTTCGAACCCGTTCTCGGCCGCGGCGTAGGCAGTGGCATCGACGAACTTGCGCGGAACGAATCGACGATTCCAGAGATGCGATCTGACCACGAATTGCAGGCTTGCCGCGAGAGGCACTGGATCGAGCGACATCCAAAGGCTGACATTCTGACGGCCATCGACGCAGTAGTAGGGCTCGTCGTGATGCCACGGCGTGATCTCAGAAGTGTCCGGCTCCTTGACCAGAACATGTTCATGAAAGAAACGAACCGTCTTGCTGCCCATGAGTTCACGCGCCACGTTCGGCAGTGGCTGTTCGAGTGCTGCGCGGCGGTAAGCAGGAATGCGTTGCCAGTTGACATAGTCACCGAAGAACCGGCCGCTGGATCCGATCGGCGTATAGTCACTGGCCCACTCGCCGGGGTCGGCGAGGTTCTGCTCGACGCCCTCGGCCAAATCGGTGAGCAACGTAGTGTCCACCAACTGGCGGAGTACGACGACGCCGTCGCGTTGGAACTGTTCGATCTCCGCCGAGTTCATGACTGCCCCCTCTGGTGCGGCGTCAACAGTTCAGATGATCTGCGCGTTGCTCGCCGGGGCATGGCCATATCGTACGTGTTCGACAAACGCACGGAAGTGACGGGCCTAGTATAAATTTCGTGGCGAAGTCCTCGAAGCCCGACTCTGCGAACGCTGCCGCCGTGTCGGCGCGCTGGGTGACCTGGCGTGAGCAAATCAACATCGACGACTACGACCGGCGCTTCGAGTCCAGCGCCGCCTCGGGCGAAAATGTTCATGGCGAAGCAGACCTGATTGCCTCTTACGCGCCGACGAGTATCCTCGACGCTGGGTGTGGCACGGGCAGGATTGCAATTGAGTTGAACCGCCGCGGCCTCGACGTCAGCGGTGTCGATCTCGACGTTGACATGATCGAGGCGGCGCGGCGCAAAGCGCCGGAGATGCACTGGATAGTTGACGACCTTGCGCGAATGCAGTTGTCGCGCCAATACCCGATGATCATCATGCCGGGGAACGTCATGATCTTCTGTCAGCCTCATGATCGTCTGCTCATCGTGCACAACATGGCTCAGCATCTTGAGCCGGGTGGTCTGCTGATTGCAGGATTTTCGCTCGAGCCAGGCGGATACACCTTGGGCGATTGGGATGAGCACTGCAGGGCGTGCGGGCTCGACCTCGTCGAGCGCTTCAGCGGATGGGACCGAGCCCCATTCTTCGAAGGCGGGAGTTACCACGTGTCGGTGCACAGTCGTTCGCCACGATTCACTGTGCATGACCTCGTCGCTGAAGCACGCCGCGGACTTGATCGTCTCGCCTGCGAAGAACTTCGAGAAGCGCTGACAGCTGGTGACGATCTTGTCGTGTGTGACACACGCCAAACGGACGATTGGAATGCGCACGGTTACATCGAAGGAAGCGTGCACATCCCGCGTTCCGTCCTGGAGTGGCGGGCCGATCCGATCAGCGGGTTCGCGCATCCCGAGATAGCGGGGTTTGACAAGCGCATCGTCATCGTCTGCAACGACGGATACTCGTCGAGCCTTGCAGCGGCCACGTTGCAGCGACTCGGCTACGGAAGCGCCACAGATCTCATTGGAGGATTTCAGGCTTGGCTTCGAGCGGGGTTTCCCACAGTGGGTGGCTCCGGCGTTCGCTGACTCCAGGCAGATCGCACACGCCTAGTCTGCGTCTATGTACGAACTCGATGCACACCTCGGCGGTCGCCGGCCGTTCGGGCTCAACTATTGGCCCTTGGCAGAGGACAATCCGGGAGTCGAGGTCCAACGAGAATCGATTCGATTGGTCTCGCCGGATGGTGCGCTCGTGCGTGGTGTCCTGTGGACGCCGCCGATTGGCACCCCGTGGAAGACCGCTGTGATTCTCAGTCACCCGCGTGGGGACTTCAGTGTTCACTATGCCTGCCCGTTACTCGCGGCGGCTGGCTATGCCGTGTTGGGTTTCGGCACGCGCTATATGAACAACGACACCGACTGCTTGCACGAGTCGTGCATCATCGATGTCAAGACGGCGCACGACGAAATGAAACGCCGCGGTGCCGAGGCCGTCGTGCTGCTCGGCAATTCAGGCGGCGGCTCGCTCATGGCAATGGCCCAGGCCGAACTCAGCATCGGCGATGGCTGGATCGGTATGGCAGCGCACCCCGGAGAGGGCGTGTTCATGTTGCAGGTGATCGATCCGAGCGTGGCCGACGAGAACGATCCGTTCGCCACCGTTGTTGAGCTTGATATGTACAACCCGGACAACGGTTGGCGGCCATGGCCCGAACCGTGCGAATACGACCCCGATTGGCTCCTTCGATATCGGCAAGCGCAGCGTGACCGCGTCGCTCGAATTGATGCCATTGCGAAATCTTCGATCGCAGATGCCGAAATGGCTGCGGGCCGACTTCGCGGATTGGACAAAGCCGACAGCGCTGCGTGGCGCGAGCAGCGACGGCGAGCCGTCTTCACCAAATATCTCACGATCTACCGAACGCTCGCCGACCCGGCTTATCTCGATCTGTCGATCGATCCCGACGAGCGCCCCATGGGCTCGTTGTTCGCTTTCCCTGATCCGCTCGACGCCAACTATGGGCGAGGTGGGCTCGCCCGCACGATGACCGCACGCGGGTGGCTCAGCACGTGGTCGGGGCTGAGCAGCCATGCAAAGCTTGCCGACACGATGCCATTGGTGAAGGTGCCCACCATCTTGGTCCACCCCACTGCAGACACCGAGATTCGCGTTCGGCAGGCCAAAGAGATCGTCGATAACGCCGGCGCTGCCGATACGACCTACGCCGAACTGAAAGGTGCCCCGCACTATCTCGAGGGCCATCGGCCTGAGGCGCTCAGCATCGTTGCCGAGTGGCTCGCAAAGCGCTTTCCCTGAATTCGCAAGTTAAGAGCGCGCGCCGGTAGGTGTGTCCAAGGACAACCAAGCCCGCAGCTGACCTATCGGAATGTGGCCCCCAGACTCTGCGTGAGCGAACAGGCGACACGT
>JAYTWP010000381.1:0-6448 GCA_043743395.1 Actinomycetota bacterium
GGGTAGCTCTTGCGCTGTTCGGGCCGCACGAGGACGCAATGCTCGCCGCCGAGTGGAAGCTCGCTCATTCGTCGTTGAGTTCGTCGATGAACCTCGGGCTGCTCCACCCCCGCGAGGTCATCGCCGCCGCCGAGGCCGCATACCGGCGCGGTGACGCGCCTATCAACAGCGTCGAGGGATTCATTCGCCAGGTGCTGGGATGGCGCGAGTTCGTGTGGGGCGTGTACTGGTTGTGGATGCCCGGCTACCGCGATCAGAACGTGTTGAGTGCTCATCGAGCCGTGCCACCCGCGTTTACCGGTGAGGCTCCGACTCAGATGGCGTGTGTGAGCAACGTGGTCGAACATATCCACGAGCGCGCGTATGCGCACCACATTGAGCGGCTCATGGTGCTCGGCAATCTCGCTCTGACTGCGGGCGTGGAGCCGACGGCGATGACGGAGTACATGTGGGCCTCATTCGTCGACGGCGCGGAGTGGGTCATGGTGCCAAACGTCATCGGCATGGCCTTGTTCGCAGACGGCGGGATGATGGCCACGAAGCCGTACGCCTCGGGTGGCGCGTACATCAATCGTATGAGCGACTTGTGCAAAGGATGTCGGTACAACCCGAAGCAGCGGGCCGGTCCAGACGCGTGTCCGTTCACGACGCTCTACTGGGACTTCCTGGACCGCAACCGCGTCGCGTTGCGCGGCAACCATCGGATGTCGCGGCAGCTGGGTGCCCTCGATCATTTGCGCGATCTCGATGCGACGCGCCTTCGCGCGCAGGAAGTCCTTGAGCTTCTCGATCGCGGGGAGTTGTAGAGACGCTGATCACCAGCCCGGTCTCGGTGCGGGGTGGACGTGCATCGATGACGCGGATCTTGCGGCGTCGGAACTGTTGTTCAGGCGTCAGCAGATTCTCGGTGAGGGCGAGTCCGGACCCCGATTGCGGCGGAAATGGGATATCCCGCGAGGTAGCGGTCCTCCTCGCTCTCTCCGCCCCAAAAGCCGTACTCGCGGTTCTCCCGGGCGAATTGTCGGCACGGTTTGCGGACCATGCACACGGCGCAGAGCTGCGCTGCCTGTTCCTCGCGCCGCGCTCGCGCCTGCGGTCGTTCGGCCTTCTTTCCGAAGAACAGCTTGGTCTGGGCCTTGCACGTGGCCAGCTCTCGCCAGTCCAGCTTGGCCGGTGGGGGAAGGTTGGTGGGCATGTCCGTCCGTTCGGGGTGGTGCGATGCCCCGGCACCCGAAGGGAGGTCAGGTGCCGGGGCGTCGGTCGCGGTCAGGTCAGCTGTCGACGAGCTCGCTAGCGTCGTCGGGTACCTGGATGGGGGCTTGGTCCAGGGCGGGTGTGTAGCCGTCGTCACGGGACTTGGACAGCGCAATGGCGAAGACGATCAGGCCAAAGACTGGCTTGGCAATCACGTCGCCGATCGAGTAGCCGACCTGGCGGACAACCTCGGCAGTGGCCTCGTTGTCGATGACCATGGGCGCGAGGTAGGCCAGCGGATAGATGGACCACGTGCCGAGCACGATGTATCGCAGACCGTCGAGCATCTTGCGCGCGGTCGGGCTCTGACGTTCCAGCGACCGGCCGAGCTCGACGAAGAGCACGTACAGGATGTAGAGAAACGGGATCATCGAGGCAATGCCCCAGAGGGTGCGCGCCGTCGAGTCGGCCGGCGAAAGTTCTCCTGGCCACCCGAGCAGGATCATCGCAACTGCAGCGATCGAGAGTCGCGCCAGCAGACTTCTGGTCGTGCTCTTGGCCAGCTTCAACACCACGACCAGCTCGGCGAGCAGCAGGGGAACAGTCAGCAGCCAGTCGACATAGCGGTATCCCTCGTTGAATGGGGCGCCCTGCTGCACATACTTGCCGTCGACGAATGTGAAGGCATCCGAGAACGAGTTAAAGATGCGTAGGTAGTGGTAGAGCGCGATCCCGACAACGAGCGTCGACAGGGTCACGGCCATCCGATGCCGAGGCGCAACCCTCGACCTGCTCAGGAGGAAGAAGAGCAACGCCGCGCCCATTGAGGCGATGACGAACGAGAACGAGTTGTAGACCAATTCGAACTGGCCTGCGGTGAGGGTGAGGTCCATGTTGGTTCCTTTTCTGCCGAGATGGGCGGCGGTGCTGTTGGCACCATTGAAAGTTATCAACATTTAGCTGTAATTAGCTTCCATTAGTCTGATTTTATTTGAGGAGGTAGGCTCGCTGATCATGGCGACTGCAGGAGATGACCGGATCGATCTCCAGAGTGCTGCCGACCAACTGGGGATCCACTACCAGACGGCCTATCGATGGGTCCGAACTGGAAAGCTCCGAGCAGATCTCATTAGTGGGCGGTACATGATCACCCGTGAGGAACTCGATGCGGTCGAGGCCGTTCGCCGTTCGCCAACAGCGCCTCCTGCGCCACGGCCAAAGCGGATCGCCACGTCGGCGTCTCGCATGCACGACGCGCTGGTCAGGGGCGACGAGCGAACCGCCCGCACGATCGTGCGAACCCTTCTCAGCGAAGGGACCCCGATCACCGACGTGGTGCAGCAAGTGATCGTCCCACCGCTCGTACGGATCGGTCAGGCGTGGAGGGACGCCAAGCTGACAATCTGGGTCGAACATCGTGCGTCGGCGATCGTCGAGCGCATCCTCGGAGAGATCGCAACCAATCCCCGCGGGCGGCGCCGCGGGACGGTGATCGTCGCTTCGGTCAGTGGTGACCACCACTCGCTTCCAACCTCAATGGCAGCGGTAACACTGCGCGCCGACAACTGGCACGTGGAACACCTCGGAGCAGACATGCCGCCCGACGAGTTGCTCGGGTTCTGCGCCGAGCACGACGTCGACGTGGTGGTCATCTCCTCGACAAACCCTGCGACGGCCGACCTGGCAGCCGAAACCGCCCAACGGCTCGAGGCGGCGGGCACGACATGCGTGCTCGGGGCGCCTGGGCGGACGCTCGATGATCTCATCTCGATGGTACGAACCGCAGCTGCCGCATGAGCTCGACGTCACGGAGTCTTCGATGAACACCACAGATGCAATCCTGCTCACGTCTCACCTCTTTGCAACGTCCGCCATGGTCGGATTGATCTGGTTCGTGCAGCTGGTGCACTATCCACTATTCGCGTCCGTTGGTGCAGATGGTTTCGCTGAATACGAGCGTTCGCACCAGCACCGCACATCGTTCGTCGTGGGTCCGCTGATGGCGCTGGAAGGTGTCACCGCAGTGTGGCTCGTGGTTGCACCGCCGAACGAAACGTCTCGCCTCCTGCCACTGCTCGGGCTGGCCATCCTGGGTGTCGTCCAGGCCAGCACGGTGCTCTTGCAGGTGCCGCAACACACGGCTCTCGTCGACGGCTACGACGCCGTTCGAGTGCAGCGTCTGGTGCGCACGAACTGGGTGCGCACAGTCGGATGGAGCCTCAGGGCAATCATCGCCGCAATTATGCTCGTGCACGTCGCTACGTCGTGAGCGACGCCGCGGCGGTGATGCGGAGGGCGCCACTTCTCTTCGAACCGCAGCACGTCAGGTCCGAGTCGTGACTCGTCGCGGTCGGCCCCGCGTTCGAAGCTGAACATCGCAGAGAAAGACCAACGATCCGAACCCTGGTCGAGCTTCGGATCGTGCTCAATGTGCCAAGACATCACAACGAGTGGACCTAACCGCGCTGTTCTTGAACCGGGAAGCGCCCCCGTGGGGGTGCACGATGAATCGGTAGCCGACGTGCCGGACTGAACCGAGGTGATGTGGGTCATCGCCGGCCTGTGACGTGGTGCGGTCGCCGTCACCGGCCCAGATCCGAGCGTGCTACAACTGTGGGGTCGCCCTCGGGCGCTAGGAGCAGGAGATCGAGATGGCGCGTACAGGCATGCTGTCGGCATTGGAGCGGCTGGCTGATTTGAGCAGGGCTGCTCGACACCAAGGGGTCGACGTCGAGGAGGCTGTCGGTCGCCAGCGCGCGTACCTGAGCGGCGACGAGGGGATGAGCAGGCGCCAGGTGCTGGTCGCTGGTGTCATGACGGCCGCGGCCACAAGCGTCGTCGGTCGAATGGTGGTGAATCCTCAGCGCGCATGGGCGGGGATACGGCCGACATCTCAGCCGCGGATCGCCGTCGTCGGCGCTGGTATCAGCGGCATGTCAGCGGCGATGACGCTGCGCGATGCGGGCTTCCAGAACATCACGGTCTACGACGCGGCCGATCGGATCGGCGGCCGTACGTTCACGCGTCGCAACGACGGATTCTTCGAGGCAGGTCAGTGGGCCGAGTGGGGCGGTGAACTCATCGACTCGTCGCACAAGACCGTGTTTGCGTTGTGCCAACGGTTCGGGTTCAAGACCATCGACCTGGCCTGGCACTCGGTGTCGACCAACGGTGCCACCGACACTCTTTGGTTCGGCGGCGGCTACTACAGCTGGGACCAGATGGTGCTCGACTGGAAGGCGTCGGGCGCCGAGCAGGTCATCCAGAAGCAGATGAACATCCTGCCGCCGTGGCCCTGGCCGCACACGGCGACCTGGTCGCCCGACGCACTAGCGATCTCGCGCCAGTCCGTCGCCCAGTGGATCGACATCAACATCCCGGGTGGCCGTACGTCACGGCTCGGGTCGTTCATCGACGTGGCCTACAACATCGAGTTCGGCGAAGAGACCACACGTATGTCTTCGCTCAACCTGCTCGGTTTGCTCGGTTTCTCCAACGGCGGCGGGACGGGTGCGTGGTGGGTCTACGGCAAGTCCGACGAGCGCTGGAAGATCGTCGGAGGGAACCAGCAGATCGCCGAAGCACAGGCCGACTACATCGGCCGCGGCAACGTGGTTCTCGGATGGCGGCTCGTGTCCGTGACGAAGAACATCGACGGCACCGTCACCGGCAAGTTCGACGTCAATGGCAGCACCAGATCGGTCACCGCTGATCGGATCGTCCTTGCCATCCCGCTCGGTGTGATGAAGAAGATCAAGGCAGCCGACGGGTTCATCGGCTCCGGCTTCGACACCGATCCGCTGAAGATGGGCTCGATCGATGCGCTCGGCTTCGGCGCCAACAACAAACTGCAACTCCAGATCAGTGACCGGTTCTGGTGCTCGCCCGGGGTGTGGGGCAATGGCACCGGCGAGAGCTACGCGGACACCGGGTACCAGGAGGCCTGGCCGGTCACGCTCGGACAGCCGGGCACCACCGGCATCATCAACAACTACACCGGCGGCGACGTGTCGCGTTTGCTCAACCCGACGAAGCCGTTCAGCGACACGTCCGACGTGAACAAAACAGTGGCGGCCTCCGTTCGCGGCGCTGCCAAGACGTTCCTCAGTCAAGTCGAGCGCATCTACCCTGGTCTGACCGCAAAGGCGACTGGCAAGGCGCAGCTTTCGGTGTGGCACGTGAACCCGAATGCATGGGGCGCGTACTCGTACTGGACCCCCGGTTACTGCGAGCGGTACTGCACTTCTGAACGCACGCCGGTTCGGCCCGTTCACTTCGCCGGCGAGCACTGCTCGCAGGACTTCCAGGGCTACATCCAGGGTGGCGCCGACGAGGGCATCCGGGCAGCAAACGAGATCGTCGCCGACTTCACCTGACGCACCAGGGGCCGAGACCATCTCGTCGCTCGTTGCTCTCAGTACATCGTCCGCTGTCGTTCCAGCGGACTGTTCGGTAGAGGGCGGAGGTCCTGGACGCGAAAAGACCCCTACTGAACAGGGGTCTTGCGGTGGGCGAGAGGGGACTTGAACCCCCACATCCTTTCGAATACTGGCACCTGAAGCCAGCGCGTCTGCCATTCCGCCACTCGCCCGAGTGCAAGCACACACCGTAGCAACTCTGCCCCGCGCACCCAACCCTGAATGCCGAAGGCGACCGGCGCTCTACGCACCGCGCAACGCGGGGCCGAAAATCCCACTACCCTTCGGAATGCAATGGGCTTGCAATCGTTTGAGCATGGTGTAGAGCGTATGGTCGATGGTGTGTTTTCGCGTTCCAGAAAAACCAGCATCCGCCCCATCGAATTAGGGCGGCGACTCGTGCGCGAAATGGACGACCACCGCAGTGTCGATGTCAAGGGTCGACGCATCGTGCCCAACAAGTTCGAGTTCCGCATCAGCCCGCACGACCACGCTGGTTTCGCCGACATCGAGCAGGCACTCGTCACAGAACTCGGTGAGGCCGCCCGTGAGCACGCACGCGAAGAGGGCTACCACTTTATGGGCCCGGTCACGGTGAGCCTGATGGTCGACAACGACACCAAGCCGGGCCGTTTCGAGGTCGACTCATTCATGCGCGAGTCCGGTAGCGGCGCAGGCGTCGGCTGCCTCATCATGCCCTCCGGCGAACGCCTGCCACTCAGTGGCCAGGTCGTCACCGTCGGACGCCTGCCTGCCTGCAGCATCACGATCAACGACGCAAACGTCAGCCGCCATCACGCAGAGATTCGCGCGCAAGGCTCGGCGTTTGTGTTGGT
>JAYTWP010000382.1:0-1985 GCA_043743395.1 Actinomycetota bacterium
GCGCGAAGTTCGGCGTAGCCAGAGGCTTCGAGTGCGGCATCGAGTGCCTTTTCGTACTCGCCCGAGTCGTAGTTGCCTCCGGTGATGGTGGTGCGTGGAAATGTGTCCGGCTGCATGAAGTTGATCCGGCGGATCTCTGCGGGGTCAATACCAATCTTGTCGGCGGCCACGTCCAGGACGCGCTCGATCAGTTGGGTGGCCTCGGGTCGACCGGCGCCGCGGTACGCCCCGACCGTGGTGTTGTTTGTCAGCACCGTCTTGGCGTCGAAGCGCACTTTTGGAATCTCATACACGCCGACCGACATCATCTGGGTCAACATCGGCAGGATCGCGCCGATCGCCGGGTACGCGCCGGCCGCCGCAATCACCTCGGCGTCGAGTCCCACGATCTTGCCGGTCTTGCTCACACCAAGCCGCGCCGACATGACGAAGTCGCGGCCGTGCACCAACGACACCATGTCCTCGGAGCGGCTCTCGACCCATTTCACGGGCTTGCCCAGCGTGAGCGCAGCCTTCGCCGCGATGAGGTGCTCGACGTAGCCCGAAGCCTTGGGGCCGAATCCGCCGCCCACCCATGGGCAGACGACTCTCAATTGCGCGGGATCGAGACCGAGCATCGGCGCATACGCCTCGTGGATCGAGTGCGGTGCCTGGTGCGACACCCACATCGTGAGCCCGCCGTTCTCTGGCACAGCCAGGACTCCGTTGACCTCCATCGGCACACCGGCGAGACGCTGGCTGACCATCGTGACCTCGGCGATCGCGTCGGCGCCCTCGCACGGGTCGCCGCCATCCTTGCCGAACTCGCTGACGAAGCAAATATTCGAGCCGGTGGCGGGGAACAGCAGCGGAGCATCGGGCTTGAGCCCATCAAGCGCGTTGACGACGGCCGGCAACGGGTCGATGTCGGCGATCACTTGCTGGGCTGCGTCGTTGGCTTGGGCCTGCGATTGAGCGATCACGGCAGCGATGACATCGCCGACGAACCGGACCCGTTCGCTGGCGAAGATCGGCCGGTTGTAGTCGGGCGGCAACATCGGGAACCCTTGCATTGCCGGCATGCCCAAGTCGTTGCCGGCATGGAACACGGCGACGACTCCCGGCATCGATGCCGCGTCGCCGATGTCGACCGAGGTGACCGTGCCGTGCGCGACGATCGACCGGACGAGGGCCACGTAGAGCATGCCTGTCTCGACGAGGTCGTCGACGTACTTGCCTTCGCCGGTGAGCAGCGTGGGGTCCTCCATGCGGAGTACCTCGTTACCCAAGATCGAGCCTGAACGAGCCATGGCCGTTCTCCCTTCGTCGGAGTTTGCAGTGCTGCCACACTACGACATCGGCGACACCCGTTTTGCAGAAACCTCAGTTGCTTCGTGCGTCGGTGATGATGTTTCATGGAACCAGCGTGCGCCCCTTCACCGATAGCTGGGTGGTGTACGTCGCCGACTACTGCGCACCGCGCTAAAAGGGGCGCGTCAGGCCTGTTAGCTCCGAGCCATTTCGATGAGCTGTCGCATGGCATCCGCGGTCACTTTCGCGGTGTGTTCGGTGGGTGCGGCCCACAGTTCGGTGGAACACACCTCGACACCGAGGGGTGCGATCGAACCGATGGTGTCGAGAATGCGAACGATCTCAACGAGTTGGAATTCGCCCGCACCGGGCGGAACCCGGTTCGATAGGCAGTCGTGGAGGTACTCGGGGTGCTGAGGAGCCAGGGTGCCATCGTTCCACTGCGTGGCGACCACCTTGTCACCGGGGAGTGCGCGCAGGTCGTCGAGGTTGTTCGTCGACCGGGTGAAGTGCCAGGAGTCGACACACAGCCCCCCGTTCACCCGGTCGGCCTCATTGACGATCCGCGCAGCCGTGGCAGCGTCTTCGATGTTGGTCATCTGGGGCACCCACTCGAGGCCGACGAGCAGACCGTGGTCCGCGGCGCGATCGCACAGCGCACCGAACCCCTCGGCGGCCTTGGCGAGTGAGCCATC
>JAYTWP010000383.1:0-10969 GCA_043743395.1 Actinomycetota bacterium
GGCCTCGGTCTCGACCGTGCTCCGCAGTTGCGCGACATGTACTTTGGCCATTACAAGCGCCTGATCCATCTTGCCCAGACGAACGACGACTCCGTGCGCGACGCGGCCGAGGTCGCCGCAGATCGGTTGGGCCTTGTGTTCGAACACCGTTACGTCGGTCGCGACGGGTTGTCGGTAGCTGTCAACCAGTGGGCCGTCACTATCAGAGGGGCGGCTGCCTGATGGCTCGTCGAAGCAGTGGCAATGAACTCATCGTGATCGCGTGGCGTGATATTCCTGCGCAGGTGAACGGCGGTTCCGGAGACAGCAAGCATCAGCAGATCCTCCCTCACCGTTTTCACCAGGCCATCGACCGTGCGGCCATGAAAGCGGGCAAGAAGACCGCTGGTGAATACGTTGGTGAGTGGGCTCGTCTACGGATCGCGTTGCCGGCCGACTTCGATGGCAATTTTGCAGCTGCGGCCAGGGCTGAAGCCGAACGTCTCGAGAACGAGTTCCCAACCGCGCGCCTCAAGCTTTACGTCGAAACCGGTGGGTGGGACCCCGACCGACCGAATCCGGACACCGCAAATTCCGAACTCTCAGATCAGGACCCCATCTCATGACCGACACCGTTCTCAGCTCCGCCACCCGCGAGGTGGTCATCGGCTTCGGCCGCCCGTTCGTGATGATCGGTGAGCGCATCAATCCCACGGGACGCAAGCTGCTCGCCGCCGAGATGAAGGAAGGCAATTACGATCGCGTCATTGCCGATGCGCTTGCGCAAGTTGAAGCTGGCGCACAGATGCTGGACGTGAACGCCGGCATTCCCCTCGCCGACGAACCCGCCATCTTGGCAAAGGCAATTCAGCTCGTGCAGTCGGTTACCGATGTGCCGCTCTCGATTGACTCGTCGATCATCGAAGCGCTCGAGGCCGGGCTCGCTGTCTATCAGGGCAAGGCGTTGGTCAACTCGGTCACGGGCGAGGAAGCCAACCTTGAACGCGTGCTGCCCCTCATCAAGAAGTACGGCGCTGCTGTCGTTGCAATCTCCAACGATGAGACCGGCATTTCCGAGGACCCCAATGTGCGCTTCGAGGTCGCCAAGAAGATCGTGCGCCATGCTGCCGATTACGGCATCCCGGCCTCGGACATCGTTGTCGATCCGCTCGTGATGCCCATCGGCGCCATGGGCACGGCCGGCCAACAGGTCTTTGCGCTGCTTCGTCGGTTGCGTGATGAGCTCAAGGTCAACACCACGTGCGGTGCGTCGAATATCAGCTTCGGACTTCCCAACCGCAACGTCATCGGTGGCACCTTCTTGGCCATGGCGATGAGCCACGGCATGACTTCGGCAATCATGAACCCGCTCCACCCAGAGGTGAAGCACGCCATTCAGGCAGCCGATGTGCTCTGCGGTCACGACCTGAACTGCGCCGAGTGGATCCGTCATCATCGTGACCCGGGCAATGTGCAAGCCGGTGAATCGTCAGGGCGTCGAGGTGGCCGCCGCGGTCGTGTCGACGGTTCGACTCCGACCTGACGGCTCGCGCCATGCCCGCAGTAGTTTTCACCCCCTCCGGTCGACAAGGAAACGTCGAATCAGGCACGAGCGTGCTCGACGCCGCGCGCCAACTCGGCGTCGACCTCGACTCGGTATGTGGAGGGCGTGGCATCTGCGGTCGCTGCCAAGTGATTCCTGCATTCGGCGAGTTCGCCAAGCACGCGATCAGCAGCAGTCCCGATCACCTGTCACCGGTCGGCGCCACCGAGTTGGCGTATCAGGGACGCCGCCCTCTTGAGCAGGCTGGCCGCCTCGGTTGCACCGCCCTCATCACCGGTGATCTGGTGATCGATGTGCCACCCGGTAGCCAGATGCATCGGCCGGTGATCCGCAAGTCCGTGGACCTCACCGGTCTCATCATCGACCCGGTGGTGCACCCATATTTCGTCGACGTGTTGCCGAACGAACTTGGCGGTGACCGAAGTGATCTGCGCCTGCTGACCGAAGCGCTCGCCGATCAGTGGCAGTTGCCGGCGCTCACCATTACCCCGGCTGCGCTGCGGCGGCTGCAGCCTGCGCTCAATGCGGGGCAGAGGCAGATCACGGTCGCGGTACACGCGAACTCCGCGATCACGGGCGTGTGGCCGGGCTTCGTCGACACATTGTTCGGTGTCGCCATCGACGTCGGGTCCACCACGGTCGCAGGTCACCTGTGCGATCTTGCGACCGGCGAGATCATCGCGTCGGCCGGTCTGATGAACCCACAAATCCGCTTCGGCGAAGATCTGATGAGCCGAGTCTCCTACGTGATGATGCATCCCGGTGGCGATGCCGAACTCACCGCCGCGATCCGAGGCGCAATCAACGATCTCATCCAAGAGCTGTGTGATTCGGGATCGATCGGTCTCCACGACGTGTCGGACCTCGTGCTGGTTGGCAACCCGATCATGCATCACCTCATCTTGGGTATCGATCCAACGCCACTTGGTGGAGCGCCATTCCCACTCGCAACCGATCTGCCTATCGACGGCCGTGCCAGCGATATCGGTGTCGCGTGTCCGTTCGCGTCGCTACACATCCTGCCGTGCATTGCTGGTCACGTGGGCGCCGACACCGCCGGAGCGGTGCTCGCCGTAGGACCTCACCGCGGCGATGAAATGGTCCTGTTGGTGGACATTGGTACCAATGCCGAACTGGTGCTCGGGAACCGTTTCGGACTGTCTGCTGCTTCGAGTCCCACCGGTCCTGCGTTCGAGGGCGCTCAGATCTCGTGCGGGCAACGCGCAACAGCGGGCGCAATCGAGCGTGTACGCATTGATCGCCAAACGCTCGAGCCGCGCCTGAAGATCATCGGTTCCGATCTGTGGAGCGATGAGCCGGGTTTTGCCGAGTCATTGCCCGAGGTTGGTATCACCGGTATCTGTGGCTCGGGCATCATCGAGGTACTCGCTGAGTTGTTCCTTGCCGGGGTCATCGACTCTGATGGCACCATCAATGGCGCGGCAGCCGAGCGCACGCATCGAGTGATGGCCGACGGGCGCACCTTCATGTATGTGTTGCACTATGGGCAGCCGCAGCTGTGCATCACGCAGAACGACGTGCGCGGCATTCAACTCGCCAAGGGGGCGCTGTATGCCGGCGCCCGTCTATTGATGGACCGCGCCGGGCTCGACACCGTCGATTCGGTCAAACTCGCGGGTGCGTTCGGCAGTCACATCGACCCGGTGTATGCACTGGTGCTCGGACTCATCCCCGACTGCGATCCGGCCAAGGTGGAGTCGGTCGGTAATGCAGCAGGGTCCGGCGCGGTGCGGGCGTTGCTCTCGGCGGCCGATCGCGCTGAGATCATCGATGTTGCGCGCACGATCACCAAAGTCGAGACCGCGATTGAGCCGCGCTTCCAAGAACACTTCGTGCAGGCCATGGGCTTGCCTCATTCCACCGACCCATATCTCCGACTGGGTCAGGTCATCACGTTGCCCGCTCGCACGGAACCCGCTGGCTCCGTTCGGACGCGCCGCCGCGTTCGCTCCGAGTAACCATTGACATTTCTGGGGAACCATGACAGACACAACGAATCCTGAAGTTGGCGCCGGCGCTCGACCAGCCGGTCGCTCGGGCGGTGGACGGGCCAACCGCCAGGCCGCGCGTCTCGCGAGTCATGCCGACTCCATTCCGTTCTTGACGCGGACATTGGCGCCGTTCGAAGTGCTGAGTGATGATGGCGTTGCGATCATCGAGCACAACGCCGACACGATCCTCGAAGAGCTCGGTGTTTGGGTGCGTGACTATCCGTCGGCGCTCACGCTGTTTGCCGAAGCAGGCGCTGATGTCGACGGAGAACGGGTTCGCTTTCCGCGTGGTATGTGCCGCAGCATCGTGCAGGCCAGCGCACCGCAGCACTACACGCAACACGGTCGCAACCCGCTGCGAAATGTCGAGATCGGCGGCATGAACACAGTATTCGCGCCCAACTATGGCTCGCCGTTCGTCCGCGACCTCGACAACGGCCGGCGCTACGCAACGCTGGCCGACTTCCAGAACTTCGTGAAGTTGGCGTACTCGTCGCCGTACATGCACCATTCCGGCGGAACGGTGTGCGAGCCCGTCGACATCCCCGTGAACAAACGTCACCTCGATATGGTGTATTCGCACATCAAGTACAGCGACAAGCCGTTCATGGGGTCGGTGACGGCGGCGAGCCGCGCCCAGGACAGTGTGGATCTTGCACGCATCGCGTTTGGGGGAGACCTTGCTGATCGCACCGTCATGACGAGCCTCATCAACGCGTCGTCGCCGCTCGTGTGGGACGAGACGATGCTTGGTTCAGCCGAGGTCTATGCCCGCAACAATCAGGCCTGCATCTTCACGCCGTTCATCCTCGCTGGTGCAATGGCTCCGGTCACCACAGCCGGCGTCGCCGCGCAGAGCTTGGCCGAGGCACTCGTGGGCATGACCTTTGCTCAACTCGTGCGGCCGGGTGCGCCTGTGATCCTCGGTTCGTTTGCATCGTCGATGTCCATGCAGACAGGGGCGCCCACATTTGGCACGCCCGAGCCGTCGTTGGTGTTGTACGTGATGGCGCATCTGGCTCGTCGCCTTGGGGTGCCGTTCCGTTCAGGCGGCGGTCTGACCGCCTCCAAGATTGCCGACGCGCAAGCCGCCTACGAGTCAGCCAACACGATGCAGGCAACGATTCTTGGTGGCGCCAACTTTGTGTTGCATGCCGCAGGTTGGCTCGAAGGCGGTCTCTCGATCGGCTATGAGAAGTTCGTACTCGATTGTGATCAGCTCGGCATGTTGCACACCTTCGCAAAGGGCGTCGATATGTCGCCGAATGGCCAAGCGGTGGATGCCATTGTCGGCCACGAGCCAGGTCTGCATTTCCTCGGTACGGCGCATACGCTCGCTAACTTCGAGACCGCGTTCTATCGCTCGAACACTGCCGACAACGCGAGCTACGAGCAGTGGCTCGAAGAGGGAAGCCTCGATGCGAATGCTCGGGCAAACAAGATCTGGAAGAAGTCGTTGGCGGAATACGAAGCGCCGCCTCTCGACGATGCGATCGACGCTGAGTTGCAAGAGTTCATCTCCCGCCGAAAGACTGAAATGCCCGACGAAATCGGTTGACAAGTCAGGTCCGACGACATTTCTGCTCGCCGACTGTGTTGGTCTATAGTTTCCACTATGCGGAGCCTTCCCGCAGAACGGTTTGTAATGGTCCCCCGCCCGGGTGACCCCATACGAGAGGAATACTCACGTGAGCAGCGACTTCCCCACCTCCGCGAAAGTAGTCGTCATCGGTGCCGGCATTGTCGGTAACTCCGTCGTTGGCCACTTGGCCGAACTCGGCTGGCGCGACATTGTGCAGATCGACAAAGGCCCGCTGCCCAACCCCGGCGGATCCACTGGTCATGCCTCGAACTTCATCTTTCCGGTCGATCACAACCGCGAGATGGCGATGCTAAACCTCGACAGCCAGCGTCAGTACGAGGAAATGGGTGTCAACACCGAATGCGGTGGCATCGAGATCGCGCGTACGCCCGAGCGGATGGAAGAATTCCGTCGGCGCATGGTGTCGGCGAAGAACTGGGGTATCGACTCACGTCTGGTGACGCCAGCGGAGATCAAAGAGATGGTGCCGTTCATCAACAGCGACATCCTCCTCGGCGGCTTCTACACGCCATCGGTATCGGTTGTCGACAGCTTGCGTGCCGGCACGATCTTTCGCGAGCGGGCGCAGGCGCTCGGCGCGCTGCAGACCTTCGCCAACGTCGAGGTCGAGGACATGATCGTCGAGGACGGCGCGATCAAAGCGGTAGTCACCGATCGCGGACGCATCGATGCCGAGTACGTGGTGGTTGCGTGTGGTGTTTGGAGCCCACGTATCGCCGCGATGGCTGGGGTGCAGATTCCGCTCACCCCGGCGGTGCACCAGATGATCGATGTCGGCCCCATCCCGGTGCTCGAAGCAACCAATACCGAGCTCGGCTTTCCCATCATCCGCGACATGGACACGTTCTGCTACGAGCGCCAGAGCGCAGGCTCGATGGAGGTCGGCTCGTACGCGCATCGCCCCATCTTCATGTCGGCCGACGAGATTCCTTCGATCAAAGAGTCGCGTTTGTCGCCCACCGAATTGCCGATCACGATGGAGGACTTCGATCCTCAACTCGAGCAAGCACTCGAGTTGATGCCCGACATCTTGTCCACCGCCGAGATCAAGTACGCCATCAACGGCCTGCTCTCGCTCACCCCAGACGGTTTCCCGCTCATCGGTGAGATTCCTGGCTGTAACAACCTGTGGTCATGCGCCGCGATTTGGATCAAGGAAGGCCCCGGCGCGGCGAAGATGCTTGCCGAGTGGATGACCCACGGCCAGCCCGAGATCGATCCGCATCACAGCGACATCGCCCGCTTCTACCCCTACGCCCGCAACGATCATCACGTTCGCGAGCGCTGTGCCGAGCACTTCAACAAAACCTACGGCATCGTGCATCCGCGTGAGCAATGGACATCCGAGCGCAACATCCGCACTGCGCCGTACAAAGACCGCACTGACGCGCTCGGAGCTGTGTATTTCCAGGCCGGCGGCTGGGAGCGTCCGCATTGGTACGAGTCGAATGCGCCTCTGGTCGCCAAGTATGGCGTCGAGGATCGCCCCCACGAATGGGATGCACGTTGGTGGTCGCCGATCATCAACGCCGAGCACATCGCCATGAAAGACACCGTCGGCATGGTCGATCTCGCGCCGTTCGTCGTCTACGACATCACTGGTCCGGGCTCGATGGCGTACCTACAGAGCCTCGCTGTCAACAATGTCGATGTTGCCGTGGGTAGGTCGGTGTACACCCCGTTGCTCGACGTGAATGGCGGGTTCCGCAGCGACCTCACGATGATGCGTCTCGGTGCAGATTCGTACCGCGTCATCACCGGTGCCTTCGATGGTCCACGCGACGCATTCTGGTTTCAGCAGCACCTACCCGCCGACGGGTCGGTTCACTTCGAGGACAAGACATCGAGCTACGCCACGATTGGCCTCTGGGGGCCAAAGGCTCGCGAGGTCATGGCCAAGCTCACCGACTCCGACGTCTCCAACGATGCATTCCCGTATGGCACCACGCAAGAGGTGCTGTTCGGCTCATTGCTGGTGCGGTTGTTCCGCATCTCCTACGTCGGCGAGTTGGGCTGGGAGATCTATGTGCCGATGGAAAATGCCCGCGCCGTCTGGGACCTGATCGCCCAAGTCGGTCAGGCATCTGGGATCGTTCCCGTCGGTGGCGGCGTGTACGGCACGACGGGTCGTCTCGAGAAGGGCTATCGCTTGATGGGCGCCGAGCTCGACGGCGAGTACAACCCGGTCGAGGCGGGCCTTGCTCGCGCGAAGGTGAAGTCCGCAGACTTCGTTGGCAAGGATGCATACCTCAAGGCGCGCGAAGCAGCCCCAGCGGCCATTTTGTGCACCCTCACCGTCGAGGATCACGTGTCGAAGCGGGACGGGATCAAGCGCTACATGACAGGCGGCGAAACCATCCTCGCGCTCGACGGCAATCGCATCGTCGACGCCAAGGGTCGTGTCTCTACGGCGACCACTGCCGGTGCCGGACCGTCGTTGGGCAAGTTTTTGCTCATGGCCTACCTGACACCAGAGCACGCGGTAGTGGGCAACAACTTGCTCGTGCACTACATGAACGAGACCTACCCAGTGCAGGTCGCTGTCGCTGGGTCGACTCCCGTGTTCGATCCAACCGACGCGCGGATGAAGGCGTAGTCGACGAATGGGTGCACTGCGCATTTTGGTCTGTGTGAAACGCGTGCCTGCGCCGGGAGCACGCATCACGCTCACCGCCGACCATCAAGGCATCGACACGAAGAACCTCGGGTTCGCCACGAGCCCGCATGAAGAGTGCGCAGTCGAGGGCGCGATCCGGCTCGTGGAAGAGCACGGCGGTTCGGCGACGGTGCTCACACTCGGTGCCACCGAGGCAGACGAACAACTCCGCTACGCGGTATCGGTTGGTGTCAACGCCGCGGTGCATGTCACGCACGCCTCGTTGGCGGGTGGCGCAGACTGGGATGCGCAGGCCACGGCGCGCGCCCTGACGGCAGCGATCACATTGCTCGAGACGACCGATGGCACGTTCGACCTGATCCTGTTTGGCAACGAGTCAGCCGATTCGGGCGGGTTCCAGGTTGGCGTGCGGGTGGCACGTGCGCTCGGTCGGGCGATCGTCAACGGCATCAAAGGCATCGCTATCGCCGATGGTGTTGTCACAGCTCAGCGTGAGAGCGCGGATGGCTTCGAGGTCTATCAACTCGCGCTGCCGGCCGTCCTCGGCGTCAAGGAGGGTCTCAACCTTCCGAGGTACCCCACGCTGCCCGGTCGGTTGAAATCCAAGAAGGTCGAGATCCCTGTACTCAGTGCCGATCCCGCGCCAGGCGGTCTGAGCACCCTCAGCTTCGACAACGCGGCCGAAGTGGTCGTGGACACCACGATGCTCGGAACCGGTCCCGACGCTGCACCCGCAATCGTGGATCTTCTCTCAGAATTGGGACTGCTATGAGTGGTGAGATCCTTGTTGTTGTCGAGCATGATCGTGGTCGCACGACCGACACGTCGTATCAGGCCTTCGGGTTGGCGCGTACGTTGCTGGCGGCTGGGGTTGGTTCCTCGATCACAGCGGTCCTCATCGGCGCGGACACCGATGCACTCGGGGACACCGTGGGTGCTCACGGCGCGCGTGTCTCGTTGCTCGTGCATCATGACGCGCTGAGCGACTACGCGCCCGAGGCATGGGGAGACATTGTCGCTCAACTGATCGTGTCTCGCTCGCCTGCGGCAGTTGTCGCCACTGGCACCGACCGGGGCAACGAAGTATTGGCGCATGCCACCGCCATCGCGGATCTCCCATTTGCAGCGAACGCCACCGCGTTTTCGGCGGGCGATGGTCTCACCCTGACACGGGTTCGTTGGGGCGGCAGCCTGCTCGAGCAGGCCAAGCTCACGGCTCGCGTTTTCGTTCTCTCCGGCGCGACGCACGCCTTTACTGCAGATCCAGTTAGTGAGGCCAGCGCCTCGGTCGAGCAGGTCGAGGCAACATTGTCCGACTCAGCGGCACGAACGCGCATCGTCGACAGAGTCACGATGGCGGCGGGCATCACGCTCACGACTGCGGCAGTCGTCGTGAGCGGTGGCCGTGGTGTTGGATCCGCCGACGGGTTTGCTCCGCTCGTCGAACTTGCCGAATTGCTTGGCGGCGCGGTGGGTTGCTCGCGCGTAGTCACGAACAACGGATGGCGTCCGCACAGTGATCAGGTCGGTCAGACCGGCAAACGCATCGCTCCTGAGTTGTACATCGCGTGCGGAATCTCAGGTGCCATTCAGCACTGGGTTGGCATGATGGCCTCGAAGCACGTGCTGGCGATCAACACCGACAACGAGGCCAACATGGTTGGCAAGGCCGAGTACGCGGTGATTGGCGATCTCCATCAAATCCTTCCGGCCGTGAGCGAAGAGATTCGACGCCGACGCGCCCTTTTGTAGCGTGGCGAGATCAGGGCTGCGGTGGCGCTGGGGCGCCGACGGAAACCGGTGTGTCGATGGAGTTCGGAACAAAGATCTGCGTTGGACCACCCTGATAGCGGGGGTCGGTTGCGGCGCTCGGGGGAAGCAGGTTGGCGACGGGCGGCGAGCACTGTGTGCCGGGAGCAAGAGCGAGATCTTGGCATACGGTCTGGCGGGTGATCCGCCATACGCCATCGTCTCCGAGATGAGCTTGCCCGTATCGATCGTTGAAGTTGGTGATCGAGGTGACGATGTCGTAGCGGAACCACGCCTCCGTCGGGCTACTGAAGACGAAGTCTTTGATCGTCGAAGTCGAACCCTTTGCCACGTCGGCAAACTGCCCCGTGTTGAGTGCCACCAACGCGTCTTCGATGCCGGTCGGATCATCCAGGTAGCCGAGACGCGCCGCTGGATCGGTGCCGCCGAAATCGTGTGCGATCTTCCACGATTCGCGTACGGCTGCCTCGGCCGCTACGGGATCGGACGGTTGTGCTCCGGCCGTTGGCAATGCAGGCGGCGGTGGTTCGCACGATGTGTGGTAATCATCAGCGGCAATTGATCCGATGAGGTCGGCTGACGTCTGCGTCGTCTTGGTGCCGTCGGCTTTCGTGAGCGTCACGCTGAACGACTCTTCAATCGGGCCGGGCACGGCGAGGAGCGCAAGGCCCTTTGTAGGAGTGGTCGTATCCGACAAACCGCTCGCCGTCGCGAATGTGACGGATGTGATGTCGGCACCGACCTGCACGACGGCCCCGAAGGCCGGGGATCCCTCGACATATCCCACAGCAAACGTTGACACGGCGACGCCGTTCTTGGGCTCGTTGTACCACGGAGCGCCGCTGAGGTTGGCAGCTGTTGGGGTGACGACAGAAACTCGCAGTTGACCAGTGGGGAAGCACCATCCGGCGGGTGTCCAGCCGCTGAATTGGCCCAAATAGGGCGTTGATGATTCGGCTCCGTAATCCTGGCGGTGGGCGCGAATGGTGATGCCAGAAGGAGTCGTGCGTTCGGCGATCAGTGGCTGCGCCGGCTCTGGGTACGCGCCCGGGCCGTATTGCCCGCCGCCGCCACCCACGCTCAAGCCAGACATCTTCGCGTCGCCGACATTGGGGACTGCGGCGGATGGCCCCAGAGTGCCACGCGACTCCGCGTTGCCCGTAGGAGTCGATGCGGTAGGGGCACCGGACGTGTCCTTGTCGCTTGCAACGATTGCGGCGCTCGAATGTGATGAGCGGCCGGCCGTGCGTCCGATGAAGAAGCCCCCGAGTGCGGCCACGAGGACCGCGCACGCGGCGATGCCGACGAATCGCGACACAGTTCGGCGCGCAGGGTCGCGCTGTTCGACGCTGGCAACGTCTGGACTGTCGCTGGCTTCGGAGCCGATCGTTGCGTCGGTGCCCTCGGTGAACTCAGTCATTGCG
>JAYTWP010000384.1:0-1812 GCA_043743395.1 Actinomycetota bacterium
TTCGGATTGCCCATGGCGATGCCACGACGATGGACTGCAGTGGTCAAGACAGCTGCCCACGGCGTGACGCTGGTTCGCGGCGCACACGTCTCGGCGATCACCGCGCAGGTCGTTCGGTATTCGTTGAGTGGCCCCAACGGCGATATGTCGTCGGAGGTTCTCGAGGTCGCAGCAGACGATGTCATCGTCGCCAGCGAGGTCCGCAACGACACCTCGTTCGCCGACCTGTTACAGGCCGCGGGTCTCACTGTTCACGTGGTGGGTGATGCTGGGCATGTTGGTTACATCGAGGGCGCAATGCATTCGGCCCACGCCGTTGCCGTTTCGCTCTGATCGCATCGCATCGCATCGCGTTCGCCTGCGGACTTCCCGATCGTGAACAATGTCTTTCTGTGAGCTCTCCGTCGGCCCCTCAGCAATCCATCGTCACGCTCGATCTCGAGGGTGTGCTCGTACCAGAGATTTGGATCGCCGTCGCCGAGCGAACCGGCATTGAGGCACTGCGTCGCACAACCCGAGACGAGCCCGACTACGACGTCCTCATGCGCGGCCGGCTGCAGTTGCTGAATGAGCACGGCCTCACGATGTCGACAATCGCCGAAGTCATCTCTACGTTGGCACCGCTCGAGGGCGCCCGCGAGTTCCTCGACTCGCTGCGATCGATAACTCAAGTGCTGCTGCTGTCCGACACGTTCGAGCAGTTCGGCCAACCACTGATGCGCCAGCTCGGCTACCCGACGCTGATGTGTCACCGCTTGGTCGTGGACAACGACCGCATCGTCGATTATCGGCTTCGACTGCATGACCAAAAGCGTCACACCGTAGAAGCGCTACGTTCGCTCAACTATCGTGTCATTGCGGCTGGCGACTCGTACAACGACACCGCGATGCTCACCGCAGCCAATGCCGGCTTCTTGTTTCACGCACCCGCCAACGTCAAGAGCCAATTCCCACAGTTCCCCGCCGTGGACGAATACGGTGACCTCATGGCGCTCATCGTCGAGCAACTCACCTGAGATCGGATGTCGTGTCGATGACTGCCGTTCGCCAACCGCTCGCTGGAAGAGTCGCTCTCGTCACTGGTGTATCGCGCACGGTCGGTATCGGGTATTCGGTTGCGGCGCGACTCGCAGAACTGGGCGCGTCGGTGCACGCGACCGGATGGCCGCCGCATGATGAGGAGATGCCGTGGGACGCCCAGGCCCCCAGCGACGCGCCGTTCGCGATCGAGCAACGAAACCTCGAAGATGCGGCTGAGGTCGCTGCCCTCATCGACGCTGTGATCGACGAACACGGAGCGCTCGACATCGTGGTTGCCGTACACGCGCGCAGCTCGCGACAAGCACTGCACGAACTGACGAGCGACGAACTCGATCGGTCATGGGCCGCGAATGTGCGCAGCATCCTGCTGCTCGCGCAGCGGTTCGCTCAGCGCCACGACCTTTCGCGCTCCGGCGGTCGGATGATCTGGTTCACGAGCGGTCAGCATCTCGGACCCATGTCCGACGAGTTGTCGTACACCGTCACGAAGGGCGCCCTTCACGCGATGACCGCGTCGGTCGCTCAGCCGCTGGCAGAACTCGGCATCGTCGCAAATTGCATCAACCCCGGGCCTGTCGACACCGGATACGCCAGTGGCCAAGCGCACGCCCATATTGCCTCCAGATTCCCCACAAACCGATGGGGCACGCCTGACGATGTTGCCAATCTCGTCGAGTTCCTCGTCAGCGATCAGGGTGCTTGGATCGTTGGCCAGGTGCTCAACTCTGAGGGCGGATTCCGCCGCCACTGACACGCCGGTTCTACAGTGCA
>JAYTWP010000385.1:0-2446 GCA_043743395.1 Actinomycetota bacterium
GCGACCTCACGAACGCTGAGGTCGGTAGCGATGTCGGGAGGCTCGGACGTGTCGCGCACCACCTTCACCCAAGCCGCTCCTTCAGCGAACCCGTGCTGCGCCAGAACCGTACGCCACTCGCCGTCTACTACAGGGCTGATCTGGTTGCAGACCGACTTCCCGCCGTGCTCGCGGTACGTGGAGATCAGGCGCTCGACAAGCTGATCGGTGATTGGCTCGCTCCAGCCGAGCCCGAGCGTGCGACTCCAGAACGAACCGGTCGGATCCTTGGCCATGACTGCGGCCACGCCGCCACCGATGTGATGCACCGACATCCCGAGCTGGTCGCGAACCTCTTGCGGCGCAACGTCGAAGATGTCGGCGATATAGGCAGCTTCGAGCTGCTCGGCAATTCGAGAGAACTCGCGATCGTCCACGACGGCGAACCTACTCGAAATGGGCGAGCGGTGGCCCCGGACGTGGGGAGTCTTCCTCTTGTCGCGGACCGCAACTCCTACGGCAGAATCTGACATGACGGTGAAAGTCCGCGGTCTGCGGCGCTTGGCATTCCACACAGGCGAGTGTGGCCGGTTCGACGTGTTCGACGTCGCGCCATCGTCCCTGTTCGAGGATGCCCCTGGGAGACTTCGACAGACCGGCGCCTGTCGAAGGCGATTGCAACGCGCTGAGCTCACCGGTAGATTGATATCTAATCAGTTATCATTGTGCGAGGAGTACCCCGTGGACACATCAGCACGCCTCGTGAGAACAGCCCGGCGAAGTCGGGGTCTCACGCAGCGTCAGCTTGCGGACGTCTCGCATCGCGCGCAGCCAGAAATCGCGCGCTTGGAACGCAGCGGACAGGCCGTCAGCGCCAACCTCGTCGATGTCTTGATCCGCGCTGCAAGGTGTCGCCTCGTTGCTCTGCCAACTGATCGCACCCCGGTCGCTGAGCACGCTGACGCCATCGCTGAGTTCCTCGGTCACCACGACGAGAACCGAGCGTTCCGACAAATCATCCAACTCGCCGACGACCTCGCCCACGAGCATGGCGCGGAACGCGTTGCGCTGGCAGTCGCACCGCCACCGCCAACCCGCGACGTCCGCTTCGACGCGCTGATCGAAGGGGTCACGGAGTTCAGGTTGCGCGAAGAGAAGTTGCCACTACCGAGATGGCTGAAGGGCACCCCGACAAAGCTCGCCGACACCTGGTTCGTTGACCGCTACACGATCGGCGATCACAACGTCATCGCAGCAACTCCAGAACCGTTGCTGCGCCGCAACGTCGTGCTCGACCAATCGGAACTACTGTCGGTCTGATGCTCGAACGCAGCGACATCGTGTGGGCGTTGGAGCAACTCGCCGTTCGCCTCGGCAACGCCGGCCACACGGTGTCGATATCGGTGGTGGGCGGTGCTGCGATCGCGCTGGAACACAACCCAGATCGCGGTTCCACCAACGACATCGATGGCTGGATCAGCGCCACTCCCGCGACGCGAACAGCGGTCGATTCCGTCATCGCCGACATCTCACGAGAGCGTGGCTGGCCCGACGACTGGCTGAACGACAAAGCAACGACCAACGGGTTCATCCCCGAGGATGCCGAGGCCAAGGACTTTCACGAAGTGGTATCGCACGGGGACGTGACCATCACGGTCGCCGGACCCACTCTGTTGTTCGCGATGAAGCTCCGGGCATCGCGCGGCAGACGCGATTTTCTCGACCTCGACGTACTCGTCGGCGTCTGCGAGATCACTTCACGCGCCGCTGCAGTCGAACTCTACGAAGGCCACTACCCAGAGGACCCGTTGAGCGCCAAAGCCCAAACGTGGTTGGATCAGCACTTCCCGGCCGGCCCACAACCGACACACTGAGCTGCCACCCTCCAAACGGGACCATCCGAGCAATAGCGAGATGCGCATCGCTGTCACATGGGCCGAAGGCGCAACCGGTGAGCACCTCAGCCCCTCGGCATGAACAACGCAGCGACGGACATCGCCGCCTCGTCGTGCATGGTTGGCAGGACGTGCGAGTAGGTCTGCAGCGTGATCGCGATGTTTGAGTGTCCGAGCCGTTCCTGCACGACACGAGGGTGGATGCCGGTCTGCAGTGCGATCGTGGCCCACGTGTGTCGCAATCCGTGCAACGGAATCGTCGGCAGCTTGCGTCGGACCAGCGCCCGCCTGAACGCCTGATACACGCGTTCTGGATGCAACGGCTGACCATCGGGCCCGCAGAACACAAGCCCACCCGCGGGCGCGTCCGGTGTCGATAGTCGCGCTGAGTGCTGGAGGTGTCGGCGCAACACCTCGATGGTCAACGGATCGAGAGCGACAGGGCGTCTCCCGGCTTGAGTCTTGGGCTGGCCGACATGCACCTGCCAGCCGATCGCGATCATCGTCTGGTTGATCTGCGCCCGCTCAGTTTCCTAGTCGATATCCGACCAGCGCAAACCGAGCGCCTCACC
>JAYTWP010000386.1:0-3363 GCA_043743395.1 Actinomycetota bacterium
TCAAGCGTTCGATCATCGGTTTGGGGTTCATCGGGCCGGCGCCGAGGGCTTTGAGGACGCCACGCTCTTGCTCGGCGAGGGAAATCCCAAGTTTGTCGAACATCGCCCGCAACTCGGGGTCGACCTCATCCAGGCTCGCCAATACCTTCTTCGGCTTGGGAGCTGCGTAGTAGATGATGTCTTGGTAGTCGATCGCCCCGTAGCGCACGTTCTGCCAGTTGGGTTCGTCCAACGTGAGCCAATGACGATACGACTTGAGACGCCAGTCGAGCAGCCAGTCCGGCTCGTTCTTCTTGGCCGAGATCAGCCGAATGACGTCCTCGCTCAGCCCGCGGGGGATGAACTCGGTGTCGATCTCAGTGGTGAAGCCGTACTGGTACTCCTGGCTCGCCAATTCGCGGACATCGGTCGATACGGCGGTCATCGCGTGCTCTTCGACGTCTGGCAACCCTTGGCCTCCGACACGGTCGAACGCAGCGGCCGGATGACCGCACCCCCGGCAGGGGCGGCGGCGAGCTCGTAACGGGCCACTGACGAGTCCACATCGACCGACCAGGCGTCGATCCCGCCGGTCATCGAGCGGGCCTCGGTGAAGCCGTGCCCTGCGAAGTACGACGCGGCGGCGTGGCTGCGCTGCCCGACGTGGCAGTAGAACACGATCGGGGTGTCGCGGGGCCAGCGCATCACGATCTCCGCCATCGCCTCGGTCATCAGGGTCGCCCCCTCGATCCGGGCCAGCTCCCACTCCGCCGGAGTCCGGACATCGAGCAAGCGCGGCGACTTGCCGCTCGCCAACGACGCCGCCACCTCCCTGGGGCTCACCTGGGCACGCCGGTCGATCTGCTCAGCATCCTCGAGGAAGGCGATCACCTCTTCGAGGTCGAGGTTGTCATGGCTGCGGGCCACCTCTTCCAGCCTGTCGTCGAGCTCGTAACCGCAGCTGTTGCACCCGCCGATGTGGTACCGCCGAAACAGGGCCCGTTGGGCGCTCGGATACGCCTCCAAAACCTCTCCCATCGTGCTGTCCCCGGTGATCGTGAGAACGCTCATCCATCGTCTCCTTGTCGTCTCGACGTCCACCGGCCGTGGCGGGCCTCAGGTGATCTAGCATAGTTATACAAGTTGCAACTTGTCAACCTGGCGCACAGCTGTATTGCGGTGTACACTGCGATCGTGAACAGCGCACCCGTGGTGTCAGCCGAACTGTCGTCGGCGCAACGCCACGTCCTCGTCGCGCTGAAGAGACGAGGCGAAGCGTCAGCAGACGAACTGGCCGAGGCCCTCGGAATCACTCCGAGCGGAGTCCGCCAACACCTGGCCGTGCTCAGGTCAGCGGGGCTCGCCGCCTCGCGTCAGGAAAGGGGTCGGTCCGGACGGCCCGTCGATCTGTACCACGGCACCGATCTCGGTGAAACCCTGTTCGCCGGAGCCTCCGGCGACCTCTCGCTCGAGCTGCTCGGCCACATCGAAGAGGAAGACCCCGACCTCGTTGCCCGCGTCTTCGAGCGACGCCGACGCCGGCGGGTCGACCAAGCCGGCGAGCAGCTGGTCGGCAAGAACCTCGACGAAAAGGTCGCGATCCTCGCCAAGATCCTCGACGGGGAGGGGTATCTGGCCGACTTCGACAAGCTTGCCGACGGAACGTACCAGATGAACCTGCACAGCTGCGCAATCTGGGCGGTGGCGTCCCGCTACGGACAGGCCTGCACCACCGAACTCGAATTCCTACGCGAGGTGCTCCCCGAGACCGAGATCGAACGGGTCGCCCATAAGGCAGCAGGCGCCTATGTCTGCGGGTATGCGATCCGACCCCGTGCGGCCAAGCCTCAGATCTCCGGTCGTTGACGCTAGAACCCTCCACCTGCGCGCCTATAGGTGCTGGTAGTTGACCATCCACCGGTCGTTGTCTTGGCTCCGCTGTGATGCGGAGTGCGACCCGAGAACAACGACCAAGTGGAGGTCAGCTGCATGCTCGCACTTCATCCGCCTGTTGTCACGGCTATCTGGGCGAACCGCGTCTGCCAGAGGTGGCCGACGATCATCCGTTGGGCTGTCACCGGCCGCGCCGTGACGACTTCGGATGCTTCGAAGCAATCCTGTTCCAGCTCGTCACGGGCTGCTCGTGGGATGTTGCCGGTCGGCTCGGGAACGGCTCGGAGACAACGCTGCGACGACGACGCGACGAATCGTGGGTCGCCAGCCGTTGTGGGCCCCACGGCCGCCGCTGAATGCCTCAGTCGCGCGGTCGGGCGGCGTTGTCGGTGCTCACCAGCCGCGCCGCGCGGTCGTACGTGAAGTAGTTCCACGTCCAGTTGAGCAGGACATTGGCGCGGTTGCGGAACCCCATCAGATAGACGATGTGCAGACCGAGCCAGGCCAGCCAGCCGAGAAAGCCGGAGACGCGGAGCCCGTTCGGAAACTCGGCGACTGCTTCGTGGCGACCGATGGTCGCCATCGACCCCTTGTCGCGATAGCGGAAGGCGATCGTCTGCTGGCCCGCGAGTCGCCTGACGATTTCGCGGGCCACATAGTGGCCGCCCTGGATCGCGGGTTGGGCGACTTGCGGCAGCGGCGTTGTCGCGTCAGCAGCGATGTCGCCGATCGCGAAGATCTCCGTGTGATCGGGAACGGCGAGGTCGGCACCGACGACGATCCGTTGACCCCGAGTCAGCTCGACGCCGAGCATCGCCGCCAGCGGATTGGCGCGCACGCCGGCAGCCCAGACGACCGTGTGTGCGTCGAGCCGACGCCCGTTAGCGAGGTGCACCGATGTGGCATCGATGTGGTCGACGCCGACTCCGGTGATGACCTCGACGCCGCGGCGGTTCAGCGTGCGCTGGGCTCGGACTCCGCTCTTGGGTTGGAAGTTATTGAGGAGTCGATCGGATGCCTCGACGAGCACGACCTTCGTGCCACGTAGGTCGAGGTCGGGGTAGTCCTTGGCCATGACATGTTCGAACAGCTCCATCATCCCGCCCGCCATCTCGACGCCGGTCGGTCCGCCCCCGCATACGACGACGCTCAGCGTCGCCGGGTCGACTGCGCCGGGTGCCGCGGCGGCAGCTTCGAACTGGCCGAGCACGTGATTGCGCAGCGCGACCGCGTCCTCGACCGACTTCAACGCGAATGCGTGCTCGTCGACGCCGGCGGCGCCGAACGAATTGCTGACTGCACCCGCTGCGACGACGAGGGTGTCGTATGCGATCGGGTCGCCGACGTTGACGTGGACCACGCGGGACTCGATGTCGATCGCGGTGACCCGAGCCATCCGGAATGTGACGTTGCGCTGGCGGCGCAAGATGCCGCGGACCGCGTAGGCGATGTCGTCGCTGCCGAGTCCCGCCGTCGCAACCTGATACAGCA